>DASTSJ010000448.1:0-19536 GCA_035760765.1 Edaphobacter sp.
TCCTGCTGCGATAGAGATTTGTCAGCTCGCGCGGCCGTCATCTGCTTTTGGCTATCCTGCAGGATCTCTCTGACCTGGGTCTGTTGAGTCGTGTTCAGGTTCAGCCGTTGGGTCAGCTGATCCATTTGGCGATCCTGCATGGTCATGCCTTTAGCAGCACCGGGTGTTTGTACACACCCCGGACATCCGCCGGCCATGCCCCCACTCCCTGTACCTCCACCACGCCCGGCACCGCCACCCTTACCCTGCGCCGCTGCGGTCGAGACATTGGAAACAGTCGACAGAGCAGCCGCAAAGAGCGCAATCGCTGCGATCCGCAGGACCTTGTTTGCAAGTTTGCGATCCATCATCAGATATCACCTCAAATCTCCGAAAAGACCCCACCTTGCGGCTGGGCTGTTCGAATTCCCCTCGGGAATGATTCTCGGACGAACAGATAATGTTTTTACGTGACCGGTATCACCGTTCCGGCTGGAAGCAGTAGGGATCTCCCTGGGACGCCGCATAGGACTCGACGACCTTGAGGAATGCCATTGCTGCATGCGAGAGGTTTGCCTGCTTGCGATACACCAGCCGAAGCCTGCGCTCTGTCTGCAGCTCCGGTACCTCCAGCATGACCAGGGCACCGGCCTTGAGCTCCGGGACTGCCGTCAGCCGTGGCACGAGCGCAACTCCATTCCCCATCTCGACAAAGCGCTTGATGGCCTCCAGGGAAGGCAGCTCAACCCCCATCTGCAGGGGAGTCTTGTGCTTCTTGAAGGTCTGGATGACCTTTTGGCGCTGCGGCGATGGAATGTTGTGCGCAATGAAGTTCTGCGCCCCGAGTTGCCGGATCGAGACCTTCCCTGCCTCCGCCAGCGGGTGGCGAGGATTGACCACCAGGGCCAGCTCATCCCGGTAGACCACGATCGAGCGGATCTGGCTGTCGTCCGGCCGGAAGGAGAGGACTCCGAACTCGACCGAGTGCATTAGGACCTCGTCAGAAATACGGCTCGCCAATGTACGCTGGACCGCAAGCTTGATCCGGGGGTTCTGGCGACGAAACTCGTCCAGCAGCGGCAGAAGGTACAGGCTGGTGTATTCGTTTGCGGCCAGGTTCAGGCGTCCGCGATGCAGGGACCGCAGCTCGGAGAGCGCGCCGGCGGCTTCGCTCCTTAGATTCAGCATCTTAGCGGCATATTCGCGCAGGACCTCACCGGCGTCGGTCAGGGTTCCGTCCCGGGAGGACCGGTCGAAGAGTACCTCTCCGATCTCGCTTTCGAGCTTGGCGATTGCCTGACTCACGGCCGGCTGCGTACGATGAAGCCTGGAGGCGGCCCGCGAGAAGCTGCGCTCTTCGGCGACAGCCAGAAACGTCTCCATCTGGACCAGATCCACCTCTTACCTCGCTCGGGCCATGTCTTTGACGGCGCGAATACTTCGATTAGAAGTTTTGATATGCGCGCAAACCATCATAAGCATGCGTTATGATAACGTGCAGGATCGAAAGTGACCAGACCTATGCAGAATCCCGATCAGATCGTCTTCTTCGATACCACCCTCCGCGACGGCGAACAGTCCCCCGGCTGCACCATGCATCTCGACGAGAAGCTGCGCATGGCGCACCAGCTGCGCGATCTCGGTGTGGACATCCTCGAGGCGGGCTTTGCGATCGCCTCGGAAGGCGACTTTGAGGCCGTGCAGACCATCGCCCGCGAGGTGACCGGAACCCGCATCGCATCCCTTGCTCGCTGCAAGCGTGAGGATATCGACGCCGCGGGACGCGCCATCCAGCCGGCAAAGTCGAACCGCATTCACACGTTTCTTGCCTCGTCCGATCTTCATCTCGAATACAAGCTGCGCATCTCCCGCGAGCAGGCGCTCGATCAGGTGGCGGAGTCCGTCCGCCAGGCACGCGGCTACACCGACGATGTTGAGTTCTCGACCGAGGACGGAACCCGCACCGATCCAGAGTTTCTGGTCAAAATGATTACTGTTGCCGTGCAGGCAGGCGCCACGACCATCAACATTCCCGACACGGTTGGCTACACTACCCCGGCTGAGTATGAAGCCATCTTCCGCATGGTGAAGCAGCGTGTCCCGGGGATCGACGAAGTCGTTCTCTCGACCCACTGCCACGATGATCTCGGCATGGCGGTCGCCAACTCCCTGGCTGGAATTCAGGGTGGAGCGCGCCAGGTGGAGTGCACGATCAACGGCATCGGCGAACGCGCCGGAAATGCTGCCCTCGAAGAGATCGCCGCCGCCCTTATGGTTCGGCACGACAAGTTCCCATACACAAACAACATCAAGCTGGAGCAGCTCTACCCCACCAGCCAGATGCTGGCGCAGTGCATCAGCTTCGGTGTCGCTCCCAATAAGGCGGTGGTAGGTGCCAACGCCTTTGCGCACGAGTCTGGCATTCACCAGCACGGCATGCTGGCCAATCCGCTGACCTACGAGATCATGACGCCGGGCTCGGTGGGCGCCGGTAGCACGAACCTGGTGCTGGGTAAGCACTCCGGCCGTCGCGCTCTGGCCGACCGCTTGGAGAAGCTTGGCCATCCGCTCACCCGCGAGCAGCTCGACGAGGTGTACCACCGGTTTACGGAGCTTGCGGATCGCAAGAAGTCCATCTACGACCAGGACATTCTCGGGCTCCTGAAGTCAGAGAAGCCCGCAGTCGTAGCAACCACCTAAAGCCCCGTTTTCAGCAGCGGCTTCGACCAACAAGAAGGGCTTAGCCCTCACTACCTCATCCAGAAGGAAAGCGAATGCGTCTCAAAGTTGCAGTTCTCGCCGGTGACGGTATCGGTCCTGAAGTGACACGGGAAGCCACCAATATTCTGCGCGCTGTCGCAGAGCTTGGCGGCCACGACTTCACCTTTGTGGAAGGCCTGATCGGCGGCGTTGCCATCACGGAGACGGGCTCTCCCCTTCCCACCGCGACGCTCGACGCCGCGCTCGACTCCGATGCCGTTCTGCTCGGTGCCGTGGGCGACAACAAGTTCAACTCGCTGACCCCGGACAAGCGCCCTGAAGCCGGTCTGCTGCAGATTCGCCAGGCGCTCGGCGGCTTCGCCAATCTTCGGCCCTCCTTTGGGTACAAACAGCTCGCGGGAAGCTCGCCGCTGCGCCCCGAGGTCACCGATGGCGTCGACATTCTCTTCGTGCGTGAGCTGCTGGGCGGCCTTTACTTCGGCACTCCGCGCTGGTGGAACAAGGAGACCAACGAGGCCATCAACACGATGCGCTACACCCGCGACGAGGTCGCCCGCGTCGCTCGCATCGCCTTTGAGCTTGCTGGAAAGCGCCGCAAGAAGGTGACCTCCGTCGATAAGGCCAACGTTCTCGAAGTCTCGCAGCTGTGGCGCGCTACTGTGACGGAGATCGCAAAGGACTACCCCGATGTCACGCTCGAGCATCAGCTCGTCGATTCCATGGCGATGCACATCATGAATATCCCGCGGAACTTCGATGTCGTGCTGACCGAGAATCTCTTCGGCGACATCCTCTCCGATGAGGCAGGCGTCATTACCGGCTCGCTCGGCATGCTTCCTTCAGCGACCATCGGCGGCACCGTAAATCTCTACGAGCCGGTGCACGGCTCGGCCCCTGATATCGCCGGCACTGGCAAGGCGAATCCTCTCGGCGCAATCCTGACGGCAGCCATGGTACTGCGTCACTCAGCTGGACTGGAGCAGGATGCCCGGGCAGTGGAGCAGGCGGTCCAGAAGGTTCTTGAGGCGGGATACCGCACCGCCGACATCGCTCGCGGAGGCGAAGGCGTTCAGGTGGTCTCCACCCAGGAGATGGGCAAGCACGTCCACCAGGCACTGGCCGAGTCGATTGACCGGCGGCAGTCGCTGCACGCCGTGTAACCCGAGATGAACTGGCAATTGCGCTTAGTCCTGATGAACCTTGCAGTGGCCGCCGCGCTGTACTACCGCTGGCACCTTGGCGCACCGCTGCAAAGTCTTTTAATCGCCGGGCTGGTCATGTTCCTTCTGGTGAACGTGCTCATCCTGCTAACTCGAAAGAAGCCTGCTTCCACCAAACGATAGATGCGCCGCCTCTTCCAACTCGTCGCCGCTGCACTGCTGATCACCGTAGCGCCGGCGGTGCGCGCGCAGCTTCATCTCCACCGGGACAAGCCGGCAGCAGAAGACCTCTCGTGGATGTGGCAGTACACCGCGCCTGCGCCTACGGGCAACAGCAAGGCTCTTCTGGCCGACGCGCGCTTCAAACAACTGCTTGCGGCCCATCTTCACGCGCCGCAGACCTTCTGGGGCACCAATAAGACCCTGCCCGAGGCCATCGTCGAATTCCTCGGCCAACCGCGCTCCGTCGTCGCGGAGCAGAATCGTTACTTCATCGCCACCGGCTGCGTGGCGCAGTTCTGCCCCGAGCGCGGAATGCTGTGGATCGATATCGCATCTCCGCGACCGCTGTTTGTCTTCGCCGCGACCAACTGGATCGCCGAAGACAAACCCACCGATCAGGCAGGCGCCACCTATACGCTTTGGGTCTTCACCAGCCGCGCACTCGACCCCGCGCATCTTCCCCAGGCCCTCACGCGCAGCATCGCGCCGTGGGCGCAGGAACCTCTCGCCGACAAGACCGTCGAGCAGATCGCCAACGTGATCCTCGTCGATCCTGACGGACAACCGCACCAGCTTCAGCCGACCGACGTCGGCATCACGCAACCGACCGAGCAGAAGGCAAATTCATGAGCACAGCACCAATGACGTTGTTTGAAAAAGTATGGCAGCAGCACGTCGTCGCCGAACCCCAGGGCGAGCCGACGATCCTCTACATCGACCTGCATCTCGTCCATGAGGTCACGAGCCCCCAGGCCTTCGACGGCCTTCGCATGGCTGGCCGCAAGATCCGCCGTCCCGACCGCCACATCGCCACCGTCGATCACAACGTGCCGACGACCAGCGCCTACGACCGGCTGAACATCATCGACCAGATCTCGGCCGCACAGGTCAACGCTCTGCGTAAGAACTGTGCCGAGTTCGGCGTCGAGTTCTTCGACGTGCAGGACTCCTCGCAGGGCATCGTCCACATGATCGGGCCGGAGCTGGGCGCGACGAAGCCCGGCATGACGATCGTCTGCGGCGACTCGCACACTTCGACCCACGGCGCCTTCGGTGCGCTTGCCTTCGGGATCGGCACCAGCGAGGTCGAGCACGTCATGGCCACGCAGACTCTTCCTCAGTCCAAGCCGAAGACCTTTCGCATCACCGTCGACGGCGAGCTTCCCTTCGGCGTCACCGCCAAGGACATCATCCTCGACATCATCGGCAAGATCGGCACCGACGGCGCCACCGGCTACGTCATCGAGTACGCAGGCTCGGCCATCCGCTCGCTCTCGATGGAAGGCCGCATGACCATCTGCAACATGTCGATCGAAGCCGGTGCTCGTGCCGGAATGATCGCTCCCGACGAGACCACCTTCGCCTACCTGAAGGGTCGCCGCTTTGCACCGCAAGGCAAAGCGTGGGATGAGGCCGTGGCGCACTGGAAGACGCTGCCCACCGATGAGGGCGCTGTCTTCGATCGCGAGATGCACATCGATGCCGCGACGCTTGCACCCGCCGTCACCTGGGGAACGTCTCCCGGGATGCACGCCACCATCGAGGGCAAGGTGCCCACGCTCGATGAGGCGCCGACCGACGCCGACCGCAAGAGCTTCGAGCGCGCCTACGAGTACATGGGCCTGAAGCCCGGCACACCGATGGAAGAGATCACGATCGATACCGTCTTCCTCGGCTCCTGCACCAACGGCCGCATCGAAGACCTGCGCGCTGCCGCCCGGGTCGTCGAAGGCCATCGCATCGCCGCGACTGTCCGCGCCATGGTGGTTCCCGGATCACAAGCCGTGAAGCGGCAGGCAGAAGAAGAAGGCCTCGACGTGGTCTTCAAGGCTGCAGGCTTTGAATGGCGCGAGCCCGGCTGCTCCATGTGCCTGGGCATGAACCCCGACATCCTTCAGCCTGGTGAGCGTTGCGCCTCCACCTCGAACCGCAACTTCGAAGGCCGCCAGGGACGCGGCGGACGCACGCACCTGGTCTCGCCGGAGATGGCCGCAGCCGCTGCCATCACCGGACACTTCACCGACATCCGCAAGTGGAAGCAGACGGAAGGAGCACAGCGCTAATGGAACCCATCAACATCCTCACCTCGAAGGCCGTGCCGCTGCCCCTGCCGAACATCGACACCGACCAGATCATCCCGAAGCAGTTCCTCAAGCGCATCGAGCGCACCGGCTACGGCGAGTTCCTCTTCTTCGACTGGCGCTACGATCTTGAGACGCCCGACCACGTCGAAGAGCGCAAGGAGTTCGTGCTCAACAAGCCGGAGTATAAGGGCGCACAGATCCTCATTGCCGAGAAGAACTTCGGCTGCGGAAGCTCGCGCGAGCACGCCGCATGGGCCATCAATCAGTACGGCTTCCGCGCGGTCATCGCACCGACCTTCGCGGACATCTTCTTCTCGAATGCAGGCAAGAACGGCATCATTCTCGTCCGCCTCTCTGAAGAAGACGTGCAGACGTTGATGAAGCGTTCGACCGAGAACCCCGACCACCAGATCACCATCAACCTGGAGCAGCAGACGGTCACCGATGAGCAGGGCTTCCACGCCACCTTCGAGATCGATCCTTTCCGCAAGTACTGCCTGCTGAACGGACTCGACGACATCGGCCTGACGCTGCGGCACGCTGAGTCACTGGACAAGTTTGAAGAGAAGCACAACAAGGAGTTCTGGTCAGCACCAAAAGCTATCGCGTCTTAGTTGTCCTTCCGCGGCGTAGCGGAGAAATCTGCTTTCGCGGAATCTGCTTTCCGTTTTGTTAAGGGCACGGCTTCAGCCGTGCCGCAGAAGCTAACTCTTACGAGGGGCTTTAGCCCCTGAGGGAATTTGCGAAGTGAGCAACGAACTTAGCCCGGCAAAGAAGTACTCCAAAGTCATCACCGAAGGCCCTAGCCGCGCCGCTGCGCGCAGTTATCTGCGCGGCGTCGGTTTCTCGAAGGAAGACCTGCACAAGCCCATCATCGGCGTCGCCAACACCTGGACCGAGGTCGGTCCCTGCAACTTCCACCTGCGCCAGGTCGCTGAGGCAGTCAAGCAAGGCATCCGCGAGGCAGGCGGCACCCCGATGGAGTTCAATACCGTCACCATCTCCGACGGCATCACCATGGGCACCGAGGGCATGAAGGCCTCCCTGATCTCGCGCGAGGTCATCGCCGACTCCATCGAGCTGGTCACCCGCGGCAACAGCTTCGACGGCCTGGTCTGTATCGCCGGCTGCGACAAGAACATGCCCGCGGCCATCATGGCGCTCGCCCGCCTCGATATCCCCGGCCTCATGCTCTACGGCGGCTCCATCATGCCCGGCAAGCTGCCCCAGCCCGATGGCACCAACAAGGAGATCACCATCCTCAACGTCTTTGAGGCGATCGGCTCTCACGCGGCCGGCAAGATCAACGACGAGCAGCTTGAGGCCGTCGAGGCCGCGGCCTGCCCCGGTCCCGGCGCCTGCGGCGGACAGTTCACCGCCAACACCATGGCAATGGCCGGCGAGTTCCTCGGCATCTCGCCCATCGAGATCACCGGCGTTCCGGCGATGTCCCTTGACAAAGCAAAGGCCTCGCGCGAGGCAGGCCGCCTCGTCATGCAGCTTGCGGAGAAGGGCATCAAGCCCTCGCAGATCCTGACGCGCGAGTCGATTGAGAACGCGATCACCGCCGTCTGCGCCTCCGGCGGATCGACCAACGCCGTGCTGCACCTGATCGCCATCGCGCACGAGCTGAAGATTCCGCTCTCCATGGAGGACTTCGACAAGATCTCCGAGCGCACGCCGTTCATCTGCGACCTCTCGCCCGGCGGCAAGTATGCCGCCAAGGACTACCAGGAAGCTGGCGGCTCGCGCGTGCTGGCCAAGCGCCTGATGGAGACCGGCCGTCTGCACGACACCATCACCGTCACCGGCAAGACCCTCTTCGAAGAGGCAAAGCTGGCGCACGAGACACCCGGCCAGCCCGTCATCCATACATGGGACAACCCGCTGAAGCCCACCGGTGGCCTCGTCATCCTGCGCGGCAATCTCGCCCCTGAAGGCTGCGTCATCAAGGTCGCAGGCCACGAGCGCATCTTCCACCAGGGTCCGGCACGCGTCTTCGACTGCGAGGACGACTGCTTCGCCGCTGTCGAGGCCGGCAAGATCAACCCCAGCGACGTCTGCGTCATCCGCTACGAAGGCCCGAAGGGCGGCCCTGGCATGCGCGAGATGCTCGCCGTCACCGCCGCAATCAAGGGCATCCCGGAGCTCTCGGAGACTGTGGCCCTGCTCACTGACGGACGCTTCTCCGGTGCAACCCGCGGCCTGATGGCCGGACACGTCGCACCCGAAGCCTTTGTCGGCGGCCCGATCGCCGCAGTCCGCGAGGGCGACACAATCACCTTCGACATCCCCAACCGCGAGCTGCGGCTCGAAGTCGACGACGACGAGATCGCCCGTCGCCTGCGCGAGGTCAAGCAGCCCGAGCCTCGCTTCAGACGCGGCGTCTTCGCCAAGTACGCCAGCACGGTAAGCAGCGCTAGCGAAGGAGCTGTGACGAGCTAGCTTGATCCGGGACGGAGCAGAGCGATCTGCTTCGTTGCTTCGCAATTGCTTTTGTGTCGCGCTTTGTTAAGGGCACGGCTTCAGCCGTGCCGCAACATCAACCAGAAGGAAAGGGGCTTTAGCCCCTGAGGGTCACTGATGGGTATCTTCGACAAACTCTTCAGATCCACCGAAACTAAATCGACAGAGTTCGACGCCCGTGAGGCAGTCCTTATTCATCTCGACGGAACTGGCCTCTCCGATTCTGTTTACGACGAATGCGACCTGATGACTTTGGAAAACCAACTCATCACCGCTCTCGGTCCGAAAGGTGAAGTGGACGGCAATGAAATTGGCGAAGGTGTCACCACCTTATTTCTTTATGGTCCGGACTCAGAAGCAATGTACGCCGCGATTGAACCCGTGTTGGTTTCTTACCCTCTATGTCAAAACGCAAGGATTGACATTCGCAAGGGACTTCCTAACAACGAGAACGCTTCACAGCGCACCATTCAACTTTGAATTTCCTTTCGACCCTCGCTTGCAACAAGGAGCACACAATGCCGAACACAGATAAAACGACCACTACCAACGAACACCCCACCCTGACCGGAGCCGAGATCCTATGGGCCACGCTCGTAGGCGAGGGTGTCAGCACGGTCTTCGGCTACCCCGGCGGAGCCATCCTCCCCGCCTACGACGCTCTGCGCAAGTTCCCCATCCACCACGTGCTCACGCGCCACGAGCAGGGCGCGGCCCATATGGCCGACGGCTACGCGCGCGCCTCGGGTAAGGTCGGCGTTGCCATCGCCACCTCCGGGCCGGGAGCAACCAATCTCGTCACCGGCATCGCCACCGCCATGCTCGACTCCATCCCGATCGTCTGCATCACCGGCCAGGTCTCATCCAAGGTCCTCGGCTCCGATGCCTTCCAGGAGATCGACATCACGGGTATCACGCTGCCGATCACCAAGCACAACTTCGTCGCCACACGCGCCGAAGAGATCGCTCCGATGATCCGCGAGGCCTTCCAGATCGCGCAGTCCGGACGGCCCGGCCCCGTGCTGGTCGACATCACCAAGGACGCCCAGCAGGGCACCGCCATCTTCAACTTCGACGAGGCCGCGCCCGCAGCCTTCCGTCCGCACCCGATGCTGCGCGCCGAATCCGCTGAGATGAACCGCGCCATTGAGCTGATGCGTTCGTCGAAACGCCCTGTCATCCTCGCCGGTCACGGCATCACGCTCTCGGGCGCAGAGCAGGAGGTCCTGAAGTTCGCAGAGCGTTATCAAGTTCCCGTCGCGACCACGCTGCTAGGCCTCGGTGCCTTTCCTGCCTCGCATCCTCTGGCACTGGGCATGATGGGCATGCACGGCGAATCGTGGGTGAACAACGCCATCCAGCGTGCCGACCTTCTGCTCGCCTTCGGTATGCGTTTTGACGATCGCGTCACCGGCAACCTCGCCAGCTATGCGCCCAACGCGAAGAAGATCCACATCGAGATTGATCCCAGCGAGATCAACAAGAACGTCAAGGTCGACGTCGCGCTCATCGGCGATCTCAAGGAAGTCCTCAACACCATGGAGCCGCTGATCGCCGCTCCCAGCTACGAAAAGGCCAGCGACCGCCACACCACCGCCGAGTGGCTGCGCGAGATTCGCTCGATGAAGGGCGATGCCGCCGTACGCGACATCATCAACCTGCCCGACAACGGACACCTGTACGCCGCGCACGTCATCAACGACATCTGGCAGGAGGCCAAGGCCGCTGGCCGTCTCGACAAGACCATCATCGCCACCGACGTGGGCCAGCACCAGATGTGGGAGGCGCAGTACTTCAAGCACGAAGATAACCGCACCCTCATCACCTCCGGCGGCCTGGGCACCATGGGCTTCGCGCTACCGGCAGCCATCGGTGCAAAGATGGCGCGCCCTGATTGCGACGTATGGTGCATCGCCGGTGACGGTGGCTTCCAGATGACCGCCGCCGAGCTCTCGACCCTCCAGCAGGAGGGCCTGCACATCAACGTCGCCGTCATCAACAACGGCTTTCTCGGCATGGTGCGGCAGTGGCAGGAGGCCTTCTACGACAAGAACTACGCCTGTTCGCCGATTCTCTCGCCGGACTTCGTCAAGCTCGCCGAGGCACACGGAATCCCCGGTGCCCACGTCACCAAGCGCAAGGATGTAACCCCCACGGTTACAAAGGCGCGCGAAGGCTCGACACCGTTCGTCATCAACTTCTCCGTCGAGAAGGAAGACGGTGTCTACCCGATGATCGCACCAGGCGCTGCCCTGCACGAGATGGTTCGCAGGCCAAAGAAAGATCCTCTGATCGAGACCGCGGAAGACGAGTAATTCGGCAGGACGGGCCAAAACAGGCCCGTCCGTCGAGCAGTAGTGAAAATGCAGCACCTTTGCAGTTCTTGGAATCCGTTTTGGAAAGCGCCTTGGAATGAAGATCGTTCTTCAACAGAAGTCTGGCCTTGGAAATCAACTGTTTCAGTACGCCGCTGGTCTCTACTTTGCTCGCAGGTATTCGGCGCAGCTAGAGATCATTCGCGAACCTGAGGAGCGCGCCGTGTCGTTCGGACATCCACGTCCCTTCCTTCTTTCGAAGTTCCGCATCGCCGCGCCCGTGCGGCAGCGGAACCGATGGGACCAGCTCGTCTGTTCGACCGCAAACTCCAAGCGGATCGTCTCCGATCCTGCACGGCTGCTCTCCGGAACCGTAACCCACAAGCCCCACTTCTCCACGGACTGGATCTTCGTCGACGAGCTTCCCGTAACCTCTTCGACGAGGAACATCTATCTCGACGGATACTTTCAGGCCCATCAGTACGCCGCCGCAATCGAGCAGCAACTGCGCAGCGAACTCACGCTTCGCGAACCTGCCACGGGGCAGAACCTCGAGATGCTCAACCAGATTCGCGCCTGCGAGTTCCCGGTCTCACTGCACGTCCGCCGCGGCGACTACACAAAGATCTACGGCGGCCGCGATGCTCTCCCGATCACGTACTACAAGAACGCGATCGCAGAGATGCACACCTACGCCGCAGATCCGACCTTCTTCGTCTTCTCCGACGACATCGCCTTCTGCCGCGAAAACCTTCCTGACGGCCCGCGCTATGTCTTCGTCGACCACAACGGGCAAACCGAGGCGCACGAAGACCTTCGCCTGATGTCTGCCTGCCGGCACCACATCATGGCCAACAGCAGCTTCTCCTGGTGGGGCGCCTGGCTCAACCCGAACGCCGACAAGATCGTGCTCGCGCCCAACCGCTGGCTCGATCCCGCGGTTCCCAACCCCGATCTGCTGCCTCCATCCTGGAAACGCGTCGCAGCCGATGTACCAAACGATTCCCCTGACAGCTCAACCGCAGACGACAGCCTGATAAGGACGTAACGATATGCTTCACACCTTTGTAGCCCTTGTAGACGACAAGCCCGGCGTTCTCACCCGGGTCGCTTCCCTCTTTCGCCGTCTCAACGTCAACATTGTCTCGCTCACGGTCGGCGAAAGCGAGCGAGAGGGCGTCTCCCGCATGACCATCGTCTGCGAGGCCCCGGAGCACGCCGCCGACCGCATTCGCGCCTCGCTCTACAAGCTTGAGATCACGCGCGATGTCGACGAGCTCGGCCGCTCAGAAGCCGTCATCCGCGAGCTTTGCCTCATCAAGGTCGCCGCCGGGCCTAACTCGCCGCCCCAAAATCCGCAAGCCCAGCACTCGCGTTCGCAGATCTTCGAGCTGGCCAACGTCTTCCGCGCCCGCGTCGTCGATCTCGCGCCTGAGTCCATCATGCTCGAGATGACGGGAGCCGCCAGCAAGATTGAAGGCCTGCTTCAGGTGCTGCGCGAGTCGAGCTTCGAGGTCCTCGAGGTCTCACGTACCGGCCGCATGGCAATGCGCCGCGGCCACCACACCAGCCGCGTCCTCAAGGCTCTCGGCACGAAGACCGCAGAAGAGGCTCCCGTCGCCTTTCCGAATCGCCCCGCAGCCGACGATCTGCCCAATCAGTTCGCTGAGGACGAGGCATAACCGGCACGAAACACTCATCGCCGCGCTGGTCCGGACACATTCAGTCCTGAAAATTCAAAGTTGCGAGCAAAACGCATAAACTATTCACATAAACCAGAAGGAAGAAAATCGAAAATGGCAAAGACCTATCACGATCAAGACGCAGACCTCTCCCTCATCCAGTCGAAGAAAGTCGGCATCATCGGCTACGGCTCGCAGGGCCACGCTCACGCCCTCAACCTCAAGGACTCCGGCGTCGAGGTTCGTGTAGGCCTTCGTCCCGACTCTCCCAACGCCGAGCGCGCCCGCAAGGCTGGCCTCCAGGTCGACACCGTCGCCAACATCGCCAAGTGGGCCGACGTCATCATGAACCTGACCCCCGACCAGACCGCCGCCAAGGTCCACAAGGCCGAGATCGAGCCGAACCTGACCCCCGGCAAGACCCTGATGTTCGCGCACGGCTTCAACATCCGCTTCGGAACCATCGTTCCTCCCGCAGGCGTCGACGTCTCGCTGGTCGCACCGAAGGCCCCCGGCCATCGTGTCCGCGAGGTCTTCACCGAAGGCGGCGGCGTCCCCGGACTGGTCGCTGTCGAGCAGAACGCCAGCGGCAAGGCGCTTGAGCTCGCACTGTCCTACGCCAAGGGCATCGGCTGCACCCGCGCCGGTGTTCTCGAGACCACCTTCACCGAAGAGACGGAGACCGACCTCTTCGGCGAGCAGGCCGTTCTCTGCGGAGGCACCGCTGCTCTCGTCAAGGCTGGCTTTGAGACCCTGACCGAGGCTGGCTACCAGCCAGAACTCGCCTACTTCGAGGTCCTGCACGAGCTCAAGCTCATCGTCGACCTGATGTATCGCGGCGGCCTTGCCTACATGCGTCACTCCATCTCCGACACCGCCGAGTGGGGCGACTACGTTGCCGGTCCGCGCATCGTCACCGCCGAGACCAAGAAGGCGATGAAGAAGCTGCTCGAGGAGATCCAGAACGGTTCGTTCGCCAAGAAGTTCATCGAGGAAAACGAGACCGGCCGCCACGAGTTCGCGCGCATCCGCCAGCAGGAAGCTGCGCACGGCATCGAGAAGGTCGGCGCCGAGCTCCGCAAGGCGATGCCCTTCCTCGATCCTGTCAAGGTCGAGAACGGCGCCGTCGTGAAAGCCTAAGCAGGGTTGCTCTTCTGAAGCCCGGCTTGTGAGCCGGGCTTCTTTGTATCACTTTGCTGTTTTAAAGAAACACAAACGATGAAGACCCCACGTTCCCCCTTCTACGTTACGACGCTCATCGCCGGCGCCTTCTTCATGGAGAACCTCGATGGCACCATCATCGCCACCGCTCTCCCCCAGATGGCGCGCAGCTTCGGCGTGGGCGCTGTTCGCCTGAACATCGGCATGACGGCCTACCTGATCACGCTGGCCGTCTTCATCCCCATCAGCGGCTGGGTTGCGGATCGCTTCGGCGCACGCACTATCTTCGCCTCAGCCATCGGAATCTTCACCTTCGCATCGCTCCTGTGCGCTGCGGCTCCCAACCTCACCATCTTCACGCTCACGCGTATCCTGCAGGGCATCGGCGGCTCCATGATGGTGCCGGTCGGACGCCTCATCGTCCTGCGCTCGACCCCGAAGGACAGGATCGCCCAGGCGATCGCCTACATCAGCTGGCCCGGACTCGCAGCGCTCGTCATCGGTCCACCCATCGGCGGCTTCATCACCACGTACTTCTCCTGGCACTGGATCTTTCTCCTCAACCTGCCCATCGGCCTTATCGCTCTGGTGCTGACGATCCTCTGGATTGAGAACACGCGCTCCGACGAGAAGCACCCCCTCGACTGGATCACCTTCATGTTTGCCGGTGCTGCATCCACCGGTTTCGTCTACGCTCTCGAGACTCTCGGCGGAGGCGAAGGCGAGTGGAAGATGGCTACCGTAGTCCTCGTCCTCAGTCTCTTCAGTGGCTACTTGGCCGTAGTCACAGCGCGACGCAACCCGGTCTCGATGATCGATCTCGAGTCCATGCAGTTGAAGTCCTACCGCCTCAGCGTCTACAGTGCGAGCGTCTTTCGGGTCGCCGTGGGCGTGCTTCCCTTCCTGCTGCCGCTGATGTTTCAGGTCGCCTTCGGGCTGAGCGCATTCAAGTCAGGCCTTTACCTCCTTGCGCTCTTCGGCGGCGACTTCAGCATGAAGTCCATCGTGCTGCCCGTCCTCCGCCGCTTCGGCTTCCGCCGCCTGCTCATCGTCAACGGAATCATCGTGGCTGTTTCCGTCGCCCTGTGCGCTACCTTTACGCCGCACACCGCTCCAGCGCTCATCGCTGCTCTTCTCTTCTTCCACGGCGCAGCCCGCTCCCTCGAGTTCACCTGCATGACGACGCTGGCTTATGCGGAAATTCCGCCCGAGCGCATGTCGCGTGCGAATGGCTTCCTCTCTGCTGTCATGCAACTCTCCATGGGTATGGGAGTAGCCGTCGGCGCCGTCATGCTCCGCCTGATCGCACGGGCCAGCGGACACCTGCCCGCCAACCCGCACCTGCTCGACTTTCAGCTTGCCATCCTGTGCACCTCCGTACTCGCGCTGGCTCCAGCCATCGAAGCCCTGGGGCTTCCGCGTAACGCCGGCGCAATGACGAGCGGCCACTACTCCGATCCTGATCTCGAGTTTCCAGCTGCATAACTGCCCGAAAGATCGCCCGCACAAGATCTGGCTCGTCGCGTACTATGGTTTGCGATGAATCGCCGACAGTTTCTCCAGACCCTCAGCGCTGCCACAGCAACTGGCCTGCTTGGTGCGGCAAAGCCTGCCGCTCAGCCCAACATCGTCTTCATCTACGCCGACGATCTCGGTTATGGTGACGTCAGCTGCTACGGCGCGAAGTCTGTCCATACACCCAATATCGATTCGCTTGCAGCCGAAGGCCTGCGCTTCACCGATGCCCATGCGACCTCGGCCACCTGCACGCCATCGCGCTACTCAATCCTCACAGGGCAATATGCCTGGCGCAAACCGGGCACGGGCGTGCTTCCAGGTGATGCCTCCCTCGTCATCGATACCGATCGGCTTACTCTGCCTGAGCTGCTGAAACGAAGCGGATACAGGACCGGTATCGTCGGCAAATGGCACCTCGGTCTCGGCCACGGCGAGATTAACTGGAACTCCGATATCACGCCCGGTCCTAACGAGCTCGGCTTCGATTACTCCTTCATCATTCCGGCGACCCCTGACCGAGTCCCCTGCGTCTTCGTCGAGAATCATCGCGTCGTCAATCTAGATCCCAAGGATCCCATTCACATCAGCTACAAGGAGCCGTTCCCCAACGAAAAAACGGGCCGCGCAAATCCTGAGCTGCTGAAGATGAAGCCCAGCCACGGGCATGACATGGCCATCGTCGATGGCGTCAGCCGTATCGGGTACATGGAAGGCGGCAAGTCTGCCCTGTGGGTCGATGAGGACATCGCCGACACGCTGTCGGCCAAAGCCGTGCGCTTCATCGAGCAGAGCGCCAAGAAGAAGGATCAGCCCTTCTTCCTCTACTATCCCGCACACGATATCCACGTACCGCGGCTCCCGAACAAGCGCTTCCAAGGCAAAACCACCATGGGACCACGCGGTGACGCCATCGTCGAACTCGACTGGTGCGTAGGCCGCATCCTCGAAACGCTTAAGAAGAACGGACTCGCCGAAGATACGCTCGTCATCCTCTCAAGCGATAACGGCCCTGTGATAGACGACGGTTATAAGGATCAGGCGGTCGAAAAGCTCGGCACCCACAAACCCGCAGGAATCTACCGCGGGGGCAAGTACAGCAACTTCGAAGGAGGCACCCGCGTTCCCTTCATCGTGAAGTGGCCGAATCACGTAAAGCCGGGAACCGTCTCCAATGCACTGGTCGATCAGATCGACCTGTTCGCCTCCTTCGCCTCTCTGACCCATCAGCCTCTCGCCCATCAGGATGCTCCTGACAGCATGAATGTTCTACCGGCTCTGCTGGGACGTTCAACGACTGGGCGGCAATCCCTTGTGGAAGAAGCAGGTGTGCTGTCACTCGTCGAGGGCGAATGGAAGTTGATTGAACCCAGCAATAAACCGGCCTACAATCCCAACACCCGGACCGAGATGGGCAACGCTCCGCAGCCTCAGCTCTACGACCGAAATGCCGACCCGGGAGAACGGCAGAATGTCGCCCAAATGCATCCCGACATCGTAAAGAAAATGCAGGCGGAGCTGGATCAGATCCGGTCCAGCGGTCGCAGCCGACCGTAAGCAGCTCAAACTTTTCCAGGCAAAAGCTCCCTCTCAGCCGTCCTCGTTTCGTCACAAAACAGGAACATCGCGCGGCCCTGCGCTTCCACTGCACTTCGGAAACCTGTCACAATGGAGCAGAGTTGGTCTTTTCCGTCTTTGTCAGCCGCTGCCCATGAGGGCAGAAGGAGAGTCTCAACATGGCCGCCCCCAGCACGTTCGAAGCCATACTTCCCCATCAGCTCGGGCTCCAGGTCTTCATCGCTCCTCCAAAGCAACCCACACCGCTGCCCGAGATCATCTCGGCACTGCGGACCATCCATGCGCTCGATGGTCTGACGGAAGAGGAGTACGGCTGGCTCGCGACCCACGGCATCGAACGTGTCGGCGAAGATGGAGCGATGGTCTTTGCGGAAGGCTCTCCCTGCGATCGCATGGTCTTCATCCTCAAAGGCGAGGTTCACGTACGCCGTCACAACGCCGGTCCCATGGCGCTCTGGATCGGCCGCGCCGGAGCCATGACCGGCAAGCTGCCCTTCTCGCGCATGAAGGTCTACGGTGGCGAAGGCTACCTGGTCGGGGCCGGATGGTCACTCGACATCCACGAAGATCTCTTCCCCGCGATGCTGGCAGCCATCCCATCCATGACGCAGCGATGCGTCTCCACCATGATGGATCGCGTCCGCGAGGTCACACGCATGGAGCAGCAGGCAGAGAAGCTCGGCGCTCTCGGCAAGCTCGCTGCCAACCTCGCCCACGAGCTCAACAATCCCGCATCCGCTGCGCAGCGCTCCGCCTCCAGCCTCTTCTCCGAGCTGCGCCAGTACGGCGACCAGAAGTATCGGCTGGGGAATCTCTGTCTGTCCGATACCGTGACCTCGCAATATCGCTCGTGGGTGGCCAGAACGCGCTGCACCCTGACCGAGCAGGAAGCCCTTCAAGGCAGCCCCGATGCACTTGCCATCAGCGACCGCGAAGGCGACCTGATCGGCTGGCTGGAGCAGCACAACGTTCCGAATCCATGGGCCATCGCTCCGTCACTCGCAGAGACCGGCATCGCCGCATCACAGCTCGACGAGCTCGCAGGCATCGTCACATCCGAAGCGCTGCCCGTTGCAGTAGCCACCTTCGCCAGCTCCCTGCGCGTGGAACGCATGGCCGAGACCGTGGTTAACTCGACGGTACGAATCTTCGACCTGATCCGCGCCATCAAGGACTACTCCTACATGGACCAGGCGCCCATTCAGGACATCGACCTTGCACAGTCGCTCGAGAACACCCTGGCCATGTTCAAATCGCGCCTGCAGCACGTCCATGTCATCACCGAGTTCGATCCCGAACTACCCTCGGTGGCGGGCTACGGCCGCGAGCTGAACCAGGTGTGGACCGCCCTCATCGAAAACGCGCTCGACGCCATGGGAGACCGGGGAACACTGCGCGTCTGCACACGCCTGCAGGGTCGCATGGCCTTCGTCGAAGTATGGGACTCCGGCCCGGGAATCGATCCCGACCTGAAGAGCCGCATCTTCGAGCCCTTCTACACCACCAAGGCTCCCGGACGCGGACTCGGGCTCGGACTCGATACGGCCCAGCGCATCATCGAGCGGCACGCCGGTTACATCCAGGTGGACTCCAAAGCGGGAACAACCTGCTTCCAGGTGCGTCTGCCACTGGAACGGGTACAGGCCTACTAGAGTTACGACCGCAATAACAACGGGCGACTCAGTTCCTTCTGCTTGGGACTGGGTCACTTCCCTACGACGTCATGCCCGATCTCCTCGACGCTCTTCACCAGCAGATCGAAGTCCTCCCCGCGCGAACGGTGATTTGAGATCGCCACCCGGATCGCAAAGCGCCCATCCAGAACCGTCCCTGAAGGCACGGCCACACCGCTCTCCTGCAGGCGCATCAGGATCTCTTTGTTCTGCACATCGTCCGCACCTGCGTACCGCAAGCAGACGATATTAAGCGGAACCTCTGCGGCCAGTTCCAGCTTCGGCGACCTCTCAACCAGCGACGCGAGATACTGCGCCTGATCGACGTTCTGCTCGATGACAGCCGTAATCGCATCGACTCCAAGCGCCTTCAGGCTCATCCACGCCTTCAGCGCCCTGAAGCCTCGCGAAAGCTCGATTCCGCGATCGGCAAAGCGAATGCCTCCCGCAGCCGGGCCCCGCTCCATCGCCGTCAGATAACTCGCTCCCGTGGCAAAGGCCGCCCTGTGCGCTTCGGGATCGCGTACCAGCACACAGCCGATGTCGTAAGGCATGTATGCCCACTTGTGCAGATCGAACGCCAGAGAGTCAGCACGCTCAACCCCTCGAACGCGCTCCCGGAGCCTGTCGGACCAGTACGCGGGCGCACCAAAGGCTCCGTCCACGTGGAACCAAAGCCCCTCCTCAGCGCACAGGGTCGCAATCGCGACTAAATCGTCCGTGGCCCCCGTATTTACAGTCCCAGCAGTTGCAACCACGCAGACCGGCCTCCCCCCTGCAGCACGGTCGCGGGCGATCGCCTGCTTCAGCTCGTCCACCCGCAGCCGATAGCTGCTGTCCACGCCGATGGAGCACAGCCCCGCCCGGCCCATGCCCATCAGGTCCATGGCCTTCTTCAGCCAGCTATGCGTCTCGGTCGAGCAGTACACGCGCAGCGGCGGGCCGCCCTGCAGGCCCTCTGCCCTTAGATCGAACCCCGC
>DASTSJ010000449.1:0-14127 GCA_035760765.1 Edaphobacter sp.
CCTGGGCCGTATGCAGAACCGCTGGGGCCCCTCCCGCGTCGGTCCCTTTGGCCTTCTGCAGCCGCTCGCAGACGGTATCAAGCTCTTCCTCAAGGAAGACCTGATGCCTTTGGCCTCCGAGCGCCCACTTTTTATCCTGGCGCCCATCATTGCGCTCAGCTGCGCGCTTATCTCCATTGCCGTCGTTCCGTTCGGTGCGGTCACGCACGTCACCGCAAACGGAGTGAGCGTTGACATGGGAACGATTGCCGACGTCAACATCGGCCTTCTGGTAATCCTGGGCATCACCTCGATCGGCGTCTACGGAATTGCGCTGTCAGGCTGGTCTTCGAACAACAAGTTCGCTCTGCTCGGCTCCCTCCGCGCTACCTCGCAGGTCATCAGCTACGAACTCGCGCTTGGCCTTTCACTCGTGGGCGTCGTCCTGCGGGCCGGTTCTCTGCGCCTCCGCGACATCGTGGCCTCCCAGTCCGGCCACGGCGCTCTTTCGTGGAACATCTTCGGCGGCTTCCAGATCGTCGCCTTCTTCATCTACCTGATGGCCGCCTATGCCGAGACCAACCGTGCCCCCTTCGATCTTCCTGAGGCCGAGTCCGAGCTGGTCGCCGGCTATCACACCGAGTATTCCTCGATGAAGTTCGCCATGTTCTTCATGGCCGAGTACGCCAACATGATCACCGTCGCCTGCGTCGCCACGCTGCTCTTCTTCGGCGGACCGACCAGCCCGTTCGGCAACCTTCTGCCGACGCCTTCCAACGCGATCATCGCGGCTATTCTTCCCATCTTCTGGTTTGTGGCCAAGGTCTTCGCTTTCCTGCTGCTCTATATCTGGGTTCGCGCCACGCTTCCCCGTTTCCGGTACGACCAGCTCATGGCCTTCGGCTGGAAGTTTCTGCTTCCCGTCGCCATTCTCAACATCATCGCCACCAGCCTCGTCCTCGCACTGCGCGGATGAGCCCCAGGGTACCTGCTTTACAATCGACAGGTAGCCCACAAAAAAGTTTGCGCTGTATCGAGTGATTCAAGCGATTCACTGAAGAAGGAATCTGCGGAGCATCATGCAACTGGCATTGTTCATCATCTTTGGTCTGCTCGCCGTGGCCGGGGCCATTAATTTCCTGCTGCAGCGGCATCCGATCAACTCAGCGCTCTCGCTGATCGTGGTCATGATGTCGCTGGCCGTTCTCTACTGGTCGCTTGGGGCTGAGTTCCTGGCCGCCGCGCAGGTCATCGTGTACTCCGGCGCCATCATGGTGCTCTTCGTCTTCGTCGTCATGCTGCTTAACGCGGGCGAAGAAGAGCGTACCCACGGCAGTCGAGCAGCGTACATGGCCGGTGTACCCGGAGCTGCCGCGATCTTCTGCCTGCTCAGCTTTGTCTTCCTGAGCAACGGCCGCGCATTCGGCTCGACCGACCTCAGCAGCCACCTCACGAACGCTGTCAACAATATCTCTCAGATCAGCGGTGTCCTGTTCCGCGATCTGCTGCTGCCCTTCGAGGTCACCAGCATCCTTATCCTCGTCGCTATCCTGGGAGCCGTTGTGCTCGCGCGGAAGGAGCAATAAGACCAGCATGACCGTGCCTATCTCTTACTACCTGGTCCTCGCTGCTGTGCTCTTCTCCATCGGCATTGCCAGCTTCCTGATCAAGCGAAACATCATCACCATCTTTATGTCGATTGAGCTGATGCTCAACGCCGTCAACCTGACCTTCGTCGCCTTCGCCCATATGTGGCACCAGATCACCGGACAGATCTTCGTCTTCTTCGTCATGGTGGTCGCTGCTGCTGAAGCCGCCGTCGGTCTGGCCATCATTATCGCTATCTTCCGGACCCGTCGGACCCTGAACGTCGATCAGGTCAACCTGCTGAAAAACTAAGGACACGAGATTCGCTGATGCCTGCTTCCTACCTCTGGTTGATTCCGCTGCTTCCCTTCGCCGGATTCCTCATCAACGGAACCCTGGGCCGCCGTCTTCCGCGCCCGCTCGTCTCCGCCGTCGCTCTCGTCCCGACCTTCCTCTCGGCCTGCCTCTGGATCTGGCTCTGGTTCACCATGCGAGCCCCGGGCGCGCCCGAGTCCATCCAGTCCGTCGCCACGCTCTTCGGAAATTCCTGGATCTCCATCTCGGGCTTCCACGCCGACTTCGCCTTCACGGTCGACCACCTCACGCTCATCATGCTTGGCGTCGTCACCTGCGTCGGCTTCCTCATCCATCTCTACTCGGTCGGCTACATGGCTCACGAGGACGGCTACGGGCGCTTCTTCGCCTACCTGAACCTGTTCATGTTCTTCATGCTGGTTCTGGTCCTCTCGGCCAACTTCCTTCTTCTCTTCGTCGGATGGGAGGGCGTCGGTCTCGCCTCGTACCTGCTGATCGGCTTCTACTTCAAGAAGGACTCTGCCGCCAACGCAGGCAAGAAGGCCTTCATCGTCAATCGCATCGGTGACTTCGGCTTCCTGCTCGCGATGTTCCTTCTCATCGCGCACTTCGGCACCCTCGACTTCGCCACCATCTTTAGCTCCGTCGCGCAACACCCTGAGTGGCAGGGCGGCTTCCTCACCGCGATCGCTCTCCTGCTTGTCGTAGGAGCCACCGGAAAATCCGCGCAGATCCCCCTCTACGTCTGGCTCCCGGACGCCATGGAAGGCCCCACCCCGGTCTCGGCGCTCATTCACGCCGCCACCATGGTCACCGCGGGCATCTATATGGTCTCCCGCGCTCACGCCATCTTCGACCGCTCGCCCTATGCACTCGGCGTAGTCGCCATCATCGGAGCCGCCACCGCGATCTTCGCCGCCTGCATCGGCATGGTGCAGCACGACATCAAGCGCGTGCTCGCCTACTCCACCGTCTCGCAGCTCGGCTACATGTTCCTGGCCTGCGGCGTCGGAGCCTACGCTGCCGGAATCTTCCATCTGCTGACCCACGCCTTCTTCAAGGCACTGCTCTTCCTCGCCGCCGGCTCCGTCATCCACGCCCTCTCCGGCGAACAGGACATGCGCAACATGGGCGGCCTTCGCAAGCGCATCCCAGTCACCTTCTGGACCATGACGATGGGCGTCTTCGCCATCGCCGGAATTCCTCCGCTCGCCGGCTTCTTCTCGAAGGACGAGATCCTCTTCCGCGCCTTCGTCTCGCCTAACCCCATCGGCAAGCTGCTCTGGCTCGTCGGCGTCGTCACTGCGGGCATGACCTCGTTCTATATGTTCCGGCTCTGGTTCAAGACCTTCTTCGGCGAGATGCGCTTTGACGAACACCACGCCGCAGAGCACGCGCACGATGCCGGTCACGACTCTGGCCAGGCGCACGACGGCCACGGCGTCCACGAGTCGCCGCTCGTCATGACGCTCCCGCTCATGATCCTTGCCCTGCTCTCCATCGTCGGAGGCTGGGTCGGCGTTCCTGAATTCCTCGGCGGACACAACGAGATCGGCACCTTCCTCGATCCCGTCTTCTCCGTTGGCACCGTCCAGGTGACTGAGGTCGTCAGCCACGGAACCGAGTTCGGCCTCGCCGCCTTCTCCGTTCTGGTCGCCCTGATCGGACTCTTCATCGCCTACGTCCTCTACTACAAGAAGCCCGGAACCGCCGCAGCCTTCGCCCAGAAGTTCCCTGCCCTCTATCGCCTGGTCGACAACAAGTTCTACGTCGACGAGATCTATCAGGCCGTCATCGTTACTCCGCTGCTCGTCGTCAGCCGCCTCATCCTGGGCGGTCTCATCGACGGCGGTATTGTCAACGGCTCTGGATTCGCCGCTGGTGCCAGCGCTCGCGGTGTCGGCTCGCTCGTTCGCCGGGTTCAGTCCGGCAATATTCGCTCTTACGCCGGCTGGCTCGCCCTCGGCGCCGCTGCCGTCATCGCTGTCATGATCTTCGGCCACTCACTCTGGTTGCACTAAACGAAATAAGGAACCCGGACGCGCTTTCGAGATGAACATTGACCACAACATCCTGACGATCATCACCTTCGTCCCGCTCGCCGGAGCCATCGTCCTTGCTCTGCTGCCCGACCGTGACCGCCTCCAGCAATGGGGAGCCCTCATCGTCACTCTGCTAACCTTCCTCTGCACGTTGCATCTTCCGTTCCACTACGACTACAGCGCCGCCGCGGGCACCTTCCAGTTCCAGCAGAACGCCTCCTGGATCGCCTCGCCTGCTATCCGCTACCACGTCGGGGTCGACGGACTTTCGATGTGGCTCGTCGTTCTGGCCGGATTGCTTGCCCCTCTCGGTGTCCTCATCTCGTGGAACGCCATCGATAACCGCCGCCGCCTCTTCTACGTCCTGTTCCTGCTCCAACAGGTGGCGATGCTCGGCATCTTCGTCTCGCTCGACCTGTTCCTCTACTACGCCTTCTGGGAGCTCTCCCTCGTCCCCATGGCGCTCTTGATCGCCACCTTCGGCCGCACCGAAAATCGCCGCCGCGCCGCCATCAAGTTCTTCCTCTACGCCTTCATCCCCTCGGCCATCCTTCTGGTCGCGATGCTCTGGCTCTACGCCCGCACCGGCACCTTCGATTACCCGCAGCTGGCCCAGATGGCAGCCGCGCACAGCATCTCGTCCAACAGCGCTGCTCTCTGGCTGGCCTCCCTAGCCTTCCTGGCCGCCTTCGCCGTCAAGGTCCCCGTCTTCCCGCTGCACGGCTGGCTTTCGGACGCAGTCTCAGAAGCCCCGACCGCCGCGGTCATGGTTATCGCCGGCAAGCTCGGGCTTTACTCCATCCTGCGCTTCTCCTTCGGAATCTTCCCCGCGCAGTCGCACCGCATCGCTCCCCTGATGCTCGCGCTGGGAGCCATCGGCATCGTCTACGGCGCGCTGGTCGCCCTCGTCCAGAAGGACCTCAAGCGCCTCGCCGCATACGGCACGCTCGGCCACGTTTCGGTTGTCATCCTGGGGATCTTCGCGTTCACCGTCGCCGGTATCAACGGCGGCATCTACCAGATCCTCAACGAGGGCATCGGCGGCTCCGCTCTCTTCATGCTGCTCGGCCTCCTCTACGAGCGTTACCGCACCTACGACATGCGCGAATACGGCGGCCTCGCTGGGCGCCTGCCGTGGATCGTCACCATGTTCGTCCTCACTGCCCTCTCGGTCGTCGGGCTTCCCATGCTCAACGGCTTCGTCGGTGAGTTCCTCGTCTTCTCCGGCGCCATGCAGTCAACCGTCGCCCACCACATGGGCTGGACCGTGCTGGCCACCTCGAGCGTCATCCTCACCGCCTCCTACATGCTCTGGATGATCCAGCGCGTCTTCTACGGCGAGCTTGGACGCCGCCCGGAGACCGTCGCTCCCGTCGACCTCACCGCCCGCGAACACCTCGCCCTCTGGCCCCTGGTCGCGCTCTTTCTTCTCATGGGAATCGCCTCACCCGTCTGGCTCCGCGCCATCGACCCCGCAGCCGTCCGCATCGCTGCCGTCGTCAATCGCAGCCAGGCCGTCACCATGGATTTCAACGCCTCCAGCAGCGCAAAGCCTGCATCCTCGGCTCCAGAGACTGCACTCAACATGACTACAGCACCCTCCGCGACGAAAGGAGTCCGCTAGATGTCTCCCAACGTCCTCGCTCTTCTGCCTGAGATCATCCTTACCGTCACCGGCGTGCTCATCATGCTGGCTGAACCGATGCTCTCCCCCGGCAGCTCCCGCAAGCCCCTCGGCTGGCTCGCCATCCTCGGCACCATCGCCGGAGGCCTCGCCAGTTGGTACCAGCTCGGCTTCGGCACCCTGCACGCCTACTTCGGAACCATCCAGGTCGATACCTTCTCGGTCTTCTTCCACCTTCTCATCTCGGCCATCGTCCTGGTCACGCTGCTCAGCTCTGTCGACTACTTTGAGGGCCACGCCAGCCACGCCGGCGAATACTTCGCCCTCGTCCTCTTCGGCGCCACCGGCATGATGCTGATGACCTGCTCGGTTGAGCTCCTCATGGTCTTCGTCGGCCTCGAGATCTCCTCCATCTCGACCTACATCATGGCTGGCTTCCGCAAGGGCCAGGCCTCCGCGACCGAATCCTCGATCAAGTACTTCCTGCTCGGCTCCTTCGCAACTGCCTTCTTCCTCTACGGAATCGCCCTCGCCTTCGGCTCAACCGGCTCAACCCGCATCGACGCCATCTCGAGGGGCCTGGCGACCACGGCAACCCCGACACTTGCGGTCCTCGCCTTGGCCCTGATCATCATCGGCATCGGCTTCAAGGTCTCGGCGGCTCCCTTCCACGTCTGGACTCCCGACGTCTACCAGGGCGCTCCCGCTCCGGTCGTCGGGCTCATGTCCACCGCCCCCAAGGCCGCGGCCTTCGCCGTCCTGCTCCGCATCCTCTTCTCGGGCTTCCCCTCGTACGAGCCCCGCTGGGCAGGCCTCATCTGGATCATCGCCGCACTCTCCATGTTCGTCGGAAACCTCGGCGCCCTCATGCAGCGCGACGTCAAGCGCATGCTGGCCTACTCCTCCATCGCTCACGCCGGCTATCTTCTGGTCGCCTACACCGCCTTCCCTGCTGATGGAATCGCCTCGGCCTGCTTCTACACCGCGGCCTACGCTGCCATGAACGTCGGAGCCTTCACCGTCATCACCCAGATCGGCGGCTACAACGAGAGTGCCCGCACCATCGACGACTATGCCGGGCTCGCCCTCAAGCGCCCCGTCCTCGCCGCCGCGCTCGGCCTGTTCCTGCTCTCGCTCATCGGAATCCCCTTCACCGGCGGCTTCTTCGGCAAGTTCTACGTCTTCTCCGCCGCCCTGCACTCGGGCCGAGTCTGGCTCGCCGTCATAGGCCTGCTCAACAGCGGCATCGCCTGCTTCTACTACCTGCGCCTGCTGGCCGCCATCTACACCCGGCCCACCACCGAGAACGATCGCATCAGCGCCGCAGCCCGCGTAAGCATCCCGGCCGCCGCCGCAATCGCGATCACCGCCGCCGCCACCCTCTGGCTCGGAATCGCACCCAACCGCGTCCTTGGCTTGGCACAACAAAGCGCCGACTCAGTCCACGCCAATCCGGCCCAGGCAGCTCAGGACATTACCAGCGCCAGCCGGTAGCCTCTAGTTTGTCTGTTCAATGGGCGTAGTCTTCTGACTACGCCCATTCTCGTTAGCTCCCTTCGCTCAGAAAGGAACAACGTTACATGCCGAAACGGTCGCGCCGCCTAGCTGAACAAAAGAGGCACCGGGGACAAATATACGGGGCCCTAGGGGCTGTGGGTATGGCTCTACTCCCGTTTGTAGTTCCACGTCTGCCAGTCGCGATAGGACTCGCATTAGGAGCGATTTGGCTCGCATCCTGGCCAATGGCCCGCGATGGATACGTGTACAAAATGCCTACTAAATGGGCGATTGGTGTCATGGCTGTTCATGGATGCCTGCTGGCAACTCTGGGCTATGCTGTATGGCCCAAGCTGACTATCAGTCCCTCCAAGATTTCGTTTGCGGGATATCCGAATGAAACGTTCAATTTTTCAGTGAGGAATGGAAGGTCCGATGACGTATACGACGTTCAGATTCCATTCTTAATTGGCTATGACAAGCATTTTGAAGATAAGTTATCTGCGAAGGTGCTGCCCAACGGAGATCCTCCACAACGCCTTTACGATGATTACAACTACTGTTTTGGGGAAGAGGGCGATGTGAGCAAAGTCCTCCAGCATGAACGCGAAGTTCTGATTGTAAGGATTCGACATTTGCCGCCGTTCGGTACGGGAGGTTTTTCGGTAACGTATGCAGGAGGAGATAAATTCGACGCGATATCGGGAACGCCCACATTTATCTCAGAGCCATACTCGTATTCGCCGATGCATGGCACTGTAGGAGTACGAGGGAGCTATCGAATTTGCAAGTATGTCATATCAACTGATGGCATGGTCGGAAAGTGAAATCTGAATAACACCAATGCGTAGAAGTAGTTCGAGCAAAGCTCGAATCCCAGCCCGCCCACCGATCTATCACCAACTCTACCCAAAGTGTCATCCTGAGCGAAGCGACCAAAGGGAGAGCAGTCGAAGGATCTGCGGTTTTCACCGGCCCCAAAGTTGTCAAGCTCTCTTCGCCGGGTGCCCCATTCATGACGCAGTCTCATGGCGACATCACTGGACATTCGAGCGAAGCTCGAACCCTTCCGACGTGAGGGACAATGTGGCTCCGGCGGATACGGGAGGACATCCCGAGCGAAGCCTGGCCCCGGGCGAGGTCGACTGGATCTGCGAGGCCTCTGTCGGCCGAGACCATGTCAACCCCTGAACACGACTATCTTAAACAAACAAAGCAACTTCCACGCTGCCGATTTACCCCGCGCCAACAGCTAAGATTAGAGATAGAAGCAACAGGCAACCACGGGTCCGCGCCACGCAAAACAGGAGGTCCGGACCTAAGCCCTATCTTTCCAAGACTTTGCACAAAATAGTAGGGGGTACCCCGCAATTGAGAGGCCAGAAAAAGGCCCTCGCCGGAGCGAGGGCCTTTCCACAACCAGGACCGGCTGAAACTTACGCCTGCACCTTGAGGAAGATGATAACGAAGGTGAACAGCGCCAGCGACTCGATGAAGGCCAGACCGAGAATCAGGAAGATGAAGATTCCGGGGCGAGCGCCAGGGTTGCGTGCGAGAGCCTCGGTGGCAGAGGCAGTCGCCTTGCCCTGACCCAGACCGCAGAGACCAGCCGCAAGAGCCATGCCCAGACCGGCGGCCAGCGGAACCCACTGCGAAGCGGGCGAGTAGTTTGCTGCACCCTGAGCAAAGGCCGGCGTTGCGAGCAGCATCGCGGCCAACGACATAAACAGATACTGAAGCTTCTTCATTACGACTCCATCTCCCGTCAGATACGCCGCCAGTGGGTGGTTGATGCTCACCGTGCTGGCACCCTCACGCTCGCGGCGCTGAAGCTACGGCAGAGAGGGAGTCCCTCTGCCGCAAAGTTGGTAGCTCAGGGCTTCAGCCCTGAGTAATGCATAGCATCAATGGTCGTGCGCCACTGCCAGCGACAGATAAACGGCCGCCAGAAGGAAGAACACATACGCCTGCACCACCGCGACACCAAGGTGCAGCCCCAGGAAGATCAGCGGAATTCCGATCGGCACCAGCGAGAAGAACGCCAGCGTTACCAGGTCGCCCGCCAGCATGTTGGCGTAAAGTCGAACCGTGAGCGAAAGCACGCGGGCGAAGTGGGAGATGATTTCGATCGGGAAGAGAAGCGGATACAGCCACCACACCGGTCCGAGGAACTGCTTGATGTAGCCCGGTCCGTTCACGCGGACGCCGTGGTAGTGGTAGTACAGGAAGGTCACGAGCGCGAATCCCAGCGGAACCACGGGGCTCGCGGTGGGCGAAGCCAGCCCGGGGACCAGGCCCAGCAGGTTGCTCAGCAAGATAAAGAGCAGAAGCGCCGTGAGGTAGCTGATGAACCGCTCCGAGCCATGCCCGATGACCGACTCGCCCTGCTCGGCGACGAACTCGTGGGTCATCTCGGCCAGGTGCTGTACAGCTCCCGGCTTCTCAATGCTGAGGCTGACGCGGACGACAACGAAGTAAGCGACCAGTACCGCGAAGACCAGCAGCTCCATGGCAAACGCATCGGTGATGGGAGCCTGCGGGTACTTCGGATGCACATGAAACGACTCCAGAAGCGCCGTGACAGGCGCAGCGAGGTGGGCGTTCAGAAAGCGTGTGAACAAAAGCTGAGTCGGCATATAAAGTTAGCGAAACGGTCTTTCAGATCGTTCAGGCAGTCCAGGCCTTCACCAGCCTCAGACCCTCCACTGTGAGTGCAAATACTCCCAGAGCGAGCCCGGCTGCGAGCGCATAGACAGAACCGTGCAGTACCTTAAGGCTAACATAGAGAAGCGCAATCGTGGCGGCCAGACGGATAAAGAATCCGAGCAGAACCATCGCCATCGGCTTCGCCGCCCCACCCTGGTCCATCCGGGACATCACCGCCGTCATCAGCCGCATCCACTCCCACAGCCCGGACGCAGAAATGACCGCCCCGACTGCCAGCAGAGCCGCCGTCTGCCAGCCCAGCTTCCACCACAGAAGCAGCGCGGCGATAACGGATACAACCGCGAGCAGTCGCAGGGCCCGCAGCATCGTCTGACGGAAGTCCTCGTCGGAAAAAGACTCTAACGCCTTCACTTATCGCGCCTCAGGTAGCGGGATGCCGTCATGAAGATCTGCAGAAATCCGCCGATCGCACCCATGACAATGCCGACGATCCCGATCCAGTTCTGGTGGAAGCGGTGATCAAGCCAGGTCCCAAGCAGCCAGCCGACGACGCAACCGGCCGGCAGCGCAATCGCCAGCTGAATCATCGATTCCGCCTTAACCAGCTCGCCGAGCGCCCCGCCCTTTTTTTCGTTCTCTGTCATCGCGATCACCATTACATCATGGACCAGCTTCTCCAAACGAACTCCGCCGCGCCGCTATACTGAACAACGACTATCCATACAAAAGGAAACACCTTGCACTTCGACTCCGAATTCGAGCAGAAGCTCTATCAGCAGCGCCATGAGAAGCTCCAGCAGATCGCCGCACTCGGCGCCGAGATCGGCCTGAACCCCGCGCAGGCGACCTATCCCAACTCCTTCACGGTCAGCGCCCCTGGTTGGGACGAGAAGCAGGGTGATCTGATCCCCTGGATCAAGCAGAAGTTCGACTCACCAGAATCGTCGGTCACCGGCGAGCAGTTGGACGCCGACCGCCAGCAGGTCGCCATCGCCGGACGCATCATGGCGATCCGAATTCAGGGCAAGGCGGGATTTGCCCAGCTCCAGCAGGGCGGCCAGCGCCTCCAGATCTACGTCCGCAAGGACGACGTCGGCGAGAACGCCTTTGCCCTCTACAAGCTGCTCGATCTGGGCGACCATATCGGCGTACGGGGGTACCTGATGCGCACCCGTACCGGCGAACTGACGGTGCATGTGACCTCGACGGCAGAGGTGCCCGGAATTACGTTCCTCGCCAAGGCAATGCTTGCCCTGCCGGACAAGTACCACGGCCTTGAGGACACTGAGCTTCGCTACCGCCAGCGCTATGTGGACCTCTTCATGAACACCGGCCACAGCGCCAAGGCTGCTGCCGCTCAGGAGCCCGAGCCTGGCACCGAATCGGCTCCGGAGGAGGCTCCACGCAACGTCCGCGAGGTCTTCGTCAAGCGCGCCCAGATTCTTCGCGCCATCCGCAAGTTCTTCGACGCTAGGGGCTATCTCGAAGTCGAAACCCCGATGATGCAGCAGATCGCCGGCGGAGCTGCCGCGCGCCCGTTCATCACGCACCACAACGAGCTCGACCTCCCGCTCTATCTCCGCATCGCGCCGGAACTGTATCTCAAGCGCCTCATCGTCGGCGGCTTCGACCGCGTCTACGAGATCAACCGCAACTTCCGCAACGAGGGCGTCAGCACCCGGCACAACCCCGAGTTCACCATGCTCGAGTTTTACCAGGCCTACGCCAACTACCACGACCTGATGGATCTTACCGAAGAGCTCATCAAGTTCGTCGCGCAGGAGGTCAACGGCTCGCTCATCACTCACTTCAATGGGAATGAGATCAACCTAAGCAACTGGACGAAGTTGTCGATGCGACAGGCTATCGTCAAGTTCTGGGACGAAGCATTCGGACACGCACCGTCAATTTCAGACCTTCAGAACAGATCGAACCTCCGCACCTTCTTGGAGAAAGCAGCCCAGAATTCTGTACCTGAAAGTGATATCACCAAGTATTTCCAGTTCAAGGTCTGGCAGTTAGATCATGGAGAGCATTGGGGGAAGGTAATTGCCGACACATTCGAAGAGATGGCCGAAACTCACCTGATCCACCCAACCATCATCTATGACTTCCCGCTGGCCGTCTCGCCGCTCTCCAAGATCAAGCCCGACGAGCCAGACTGGGTTGAGCGCTTCGAGTTCTACATCGGAGGCTTCGAGGTCGGCAACGCCTTCTCCGAGCTCAACGATCCCATCGATCAGGACAGGCGTTTCCAGCAGCAGATCGAGCAGAAGGAGCGCGGTGATGAAGAGGCTATGTCTGCCGTCGACGATGACTACGTCCGCGCCCTCGGCTACGGTCTACCGCCCACTGCAGGCGAAGGTATCGGCATCGACCGTCTCACCATGTTGCTGACCAACTCCAGCTCCATCCGCGATGTCATCCTCTTCCCTCTTATGCGTCCCCGCCAGACGACCGCCGAACAGGTCGCGCAGAAAGAAGAGCAGGCGCACGGCGAGTCCGCCGAGTAGCGCCACAGATCGGGTGCCCCATCTTCGACGACATTATCGTCGGGAAGATGGGGCATCGCGTGGAGCGCGATCCGATTTCGGTGTCGTACAGAGAGCAAGGATTTTCGCTGCCGCGAAATCACCCACCTTAGCCGCTTCTCCACCCCAGCGAACAAGTTGGCCGGGGATCCCGGTTCGCGTCGAAGTTGGGGCACCCGAGAAGTGAGTGTTTCGATGCCGGACAAGAGGTCGCTCTTGCCCGTAAACTCAAGAGCCATGCGTCCTTTGGCTCTCGCGATTTTGTTATGCACTCCTTTCTTCGCCGCGCAGATGAGGGTCAGTAGCTTCACCGGGCCGGTCACCTCGTCTGAAACGAACTCCCTGCTCGCCTACATCTCGCAGATGCAGCCAGCGGCGTCGAACGAAAAGAACGCCTGGTCCTACGGGACCTCAGGACAGGCGGTCCGCGCCCTTGACCTTCTCTACGTGATGAACCAGGGAGCGGACTTCGACAGGAAAAGACTCGATCCCGAGCTGGACCGTCACATCATCGACCAGATGGTTCGCTTTTGCGACGCTGAGCTTGCTGAACGCAACGATCTCGCTTTCAAGCCGACTGGTCAGCACATGATCTGGACCGGACGCATCGATCCGGTATGGCCCAACTCGTTAGAAAAGGACCCTCTCAGCACCGGCGGCGAGCAGGGCGACATGATCGGCAATTTGGGGAATTGCGCCGTCACGATTCTGCACACGCAGGCACTCTGGAACAAAGCCGTCCCTGCAGGCGATCCGCACCACTTCGGCGCGACGTACCTGGATCGCGCCAAGACCTATGTCAGGCAGGCCGACTTCGCCGTCGATCATCACATCCTGAACGGCCTGCTCGACCTGTCGCATGACAATCACCAATACTTCGGCGCGAGTTCGCCCTACAAGGGCGGGACGTCCGTCCCCTGGAACCAGGTCATGATGTTCAACTACGGCTTCCAGATGCTCTCCACCGCGCATACTCTGCTGCACGACGACGCTGCACGAGCGAAACGGTATCACCAGATCGTCGCCGACAACATCACCTGGTTCTTCACCGAAGGTGTGCAGAATGTCACAACCAAATATGGCCGTCCCGCCTACGACTGGGCGTACGCGCTTCCAGCCAAGGGCGGTGAAGACTCCACGCACGCACGCATGGATGTCGCCGGCTTGTACATGTCGTATCTGGATGGCGGCTATCCAGTCACGCGCGAGGAGATGACTCGATTGGCTAATACCTTCACCGACATCATTACGCTTGCGCCTGGAAGCTACTCCGGCCGGGTTGATGGAACCTCAGGCGGCACTGCGCACACTGCTCCGGGCAATAAAGTGAAGAACGGCTTTCTCTTTCTAGCAGAGTTCAGGCCTGATTCGTATGAGCAGATGGTCAGCCACGCCGTCACCATTGGCGCTGAAGCCTCCGACAGGGAGGGCAGCACGAACGGCGATATCGATCTCTTCGCCCGCTTTTTATGGGCAAAGTACAGGCACAACTTACACGCGCGGTGAAGGCGAAAAGCTAAGATGTGGCGATTTCGAGCGAGATTGAAGAATCAGAGAGATGCTGCGCGAGAGGCAGGCGCTCCGCTCATTTCCCTTTCTTCATTCGCTTTACGACGCCGGCCAGCGAGTGCTCGTTCATCGCGTCCACGGCGTCCTGCCGGACCTTCTTCATCAAGCCGGCGACGGCTTTATCATCAACTACCAGCCAGTCGCCGGAGGTCGCGGCGAAGATATCGCCCAGGCCGATCTGCTTGGGTGCGAGTTTCAGCTTCGCTCCTCCGTTTGGCCCTTTGCGCTGCTCGAGCAGCCCTCCCTTGTGCAGAAGCAGAAAGGCCCGGCGCACCATGACGGCGCTCTCGTTCAGGGTCTCGGCGATCTCGGCCGA
>DASTSJ010000450.1:0-2449 GCA_035760765.1 Edaphobacter sp.
CCCGCGAAAGTGATCAAGCCGAATCATGTCGTAGAGCGCGAGTGAGCGGCGTATCCGGGCAACCCACCAGTCGAAGCCCCGGGTCGCGAGTGTCTGCCACTTATAGAGCGGATTACCCCATCGCTGCCCTGTCTCGGAGAAATAATCGGGCGGCACACCGGAGACACAGATAGGAAGGAGCTTCTCGTCCAGTTCAAAGATGTCCGGGTTGGTCCATACATCGGCACTATCGTAGCTGACGAAGATGGCGACGTCGCCCAGGATGCGAATATCGCGCTCGGCGCAATACTCTTTGAGTGCGCACCACTGCACGTCGAAGAAGAACTGGATGACCTGCTCGATATCCAACTCGTGGGCCGAGGCGGTACGAAGTGAGGCTATCGCATCGTCGTGTCGGTGTGCATAGTTCTCCGGCCATCGGTCCCAACTGGCCAGGTTGAATCGCTTCCGCAGGACGGTAAATATGGCATAGTCCGGGAGCCACGATATGTTGCGTTTAAGAAAGTCCTGATATCGCTTCTGATCGGCTGCGCTCGCCCGCTCAAGAAAGGTCTTCGCCGCCTGCTCAATCAACGGAAGCTTTTCGTGTTTGACTCGTGTGAAGTCGACAGGACCATTGTGGCCGGACAGGCCAGCGATCTGCTCGGCAGTCAGCCAGCCTTGCTCGACAAGCTTTTCAAGGCTTATCAGCAGCGGATTGCCGGCGAATGCAGACAGAGCTGAATACGGAGAGCTGCCATACCCTGTCGGACTGAGAGGAAGCACCTGCCAAAGACGCTGCTTTGACGACTGAAGGAAGTCCGCAAAGGCATAGGCCGCTGGTCCCATATCTCCTATGCCGCCATAGGACGGCAGCGAAGTGAGATGCAGAAGGATTCCTGACAAACGCGACGTATTTGCCACAGTGCTGCTCATAAAGCCCCCTCGATAAAGCGATTCACCCGAGATGGAGGTCTGCTTCCCTGCCCTGATGTTTCAGACTTTGACACGTCTGATGCGTAAAAGCACGGGCCCGTTCTCTCAGGAGATCGGACCCGTGCTTTTCTGTGGTTTTTATTGTTAAAGATCAGTTGCCGGACGGAAGCGAGGGAGCGGCAGGCTGGCGCTTGGAGTAGCGAATGGCCCCGGACTCCTCGTACTTCTTGGTGAGATCTCCCACGTAGACACGGAAGATTTCATCCCGCTGCTCGTTGAGCAACTGCTCCTTCGTCTGATCGAAGTTCTTCGCGATCTCCTCCGCAGTCGGTTCCTGCTTGTCCGTGACGGTGAGCACCACTCCTGCACGGCCCAGGTTGATGGGGTCGGAGATGGCGCCCTTGTTCAGGCTGAAGGCGACAGAGGCTGGTCCGCCCATCGATCCAATCTCGGGCACCTGAGCGTCTTTCGCAACCAGGTCGCTCGTCTTGACGGGAATGTTCATCTCCGCGGCGGCCTTCTTCAGATCGTTGAGCACCTTCGCACGGTCATCCAGCTTCTTGAGCTGCGTGTTCAGCAGAAGAGGAACCTGCTGCTCACGATAGTCATCGAGGATGTGGGGCTTGTACTCCGCAAAGCTGGGTGCGTGTGCGGGCTTAATGTCAGCCACCTGGAAGACGGCAAAGCCATCGCCCGTGGAGACGGATGCTGGATCGGCGCCTTTGACGACGGAGAATGCCTGCGTGAGGAGCGCGGAGCTATCCGAGAGACCCGGGATGACGCCGTCCTTTGCAACATAATCGGTCGTAACGACGTGCAGGCCGCGTGCCTGTGCTGCCTTGTCGAGCCCGTTTTTCTTGGCATCGGCAGCGAGCTGCGAGGCGTAGGTCTGTTCCGCTGCGCCCGTGCGCTGTTGCTCGAGGATGGGAATAATCTCTGACTTCACCTCGGAGAGAGGCCGCAGGTGCGCCGTCTTTTTATCCTCCACCTGGAGGATGTGATATCCGAACTGGGTTTTGATGACATCGGAGGTCTGGCCGGGATTCAGAGAGAAGGCGACCTTATCGAACTCCGGAACAGTGCGGCCGCGATCGAGCCAGCCGAGTTCTCCACCCTGAGCCTTGCTGCCTGGGTCGTCAGAGTTCTTGCTGGCCAGGTCGGCAAAGTTGGCACCGTTCTTGATCTGCTTCAGAAGGTCTTCTGCCTTTGCCTTGGCAGCGGCATCGGTCTTGCTGTCGGCCCCGGCAGGAACCGCGATCAGGATGTGGCGAACCTTGACCTGCTCCTTGACCTGGTACTGGGACTGATGCTGGTTGTAGTAGGCCTGTACGTCAGCATCGGAGATCTGGGGCTTTCCGCCTGGAATGTTGGAGGCGTCGAATGCGACGTACTGAATCTTGCGGGTCTCCGGAATGGCGGTGGCGTAGCGCGCCTGATTGTCCTTGAAGAACTTCTCGAGATCGGCGTCGCTGGGGTTGATGGACTTACGCAGATCATCGGCTGAGATCACGGCGTAATCGAACTTTACTTTGGT
>DASTSJ010000451.1:0-14526 GCA_035760765.1 Edaphobacter sp.
ATTGCATTGCTCTTCTGGCTGTATATCGTCTCGCTCAGCGTCTTGTTTGGGGCCGAGTTTAACTATTCCTATCGCCAGCACCAACATCCTTAAGGGCAATCGCTGTTGGGTTTTTACCCAAGCGGGTCTGACCCGGTTAGAATGGCGAACGTACAGATAAATTGGTCATGCCATCGGGGACTCATCCGCGACGGTTCACAAAAAGGAATCCAGCTGCAACTTATGACTACCTCCGCGAATCCCATGCTTCTCGACAATCCCTCGGGTGGAATCCAGCGCGGCCGTCGCGCCAAGATCGTCGCTACACTCGGGCCGGCCTCAAGCTCGATCGAAGTCTTTCGCCAGCTCGTCCGGGCGGGGCTGGATGTTGCCCGTCTCAATTTCTCGCATGGCTCGCATGAACAGAAGGCCGAGCTGATTCAGATGGTCCGGCAGGTCTCCCGCGAAGAGGGCAAACCGATCTGCATTTTGGCCGATCTGCAGGGCCCGAAGATCAGAACCGGCAAGCTGAAGGACCACAAGCCGGTCCAGTTGGTCGCGGGCAAGCAGCTCATCATCACTCCTCACGAGATTGCAGGCACTGCATCGATGGTGGGAACGACCTTCACCACACTTGCGGAGAACCTCGAACCTGGTTCCCGCATTCTGCTCTCCGACGGGCTGATCGAGCTTCGGGTCGAACAGATCAAGGGCGGCGACGTCATCTGCAAGATCATCAACGGCGGCCTGCTGGGCGAAAACAAGGGCATCAACTTGCCGGGCATTCCAGTGAAAGTTCCGTCGCTGACGGAGAAGGATGAAGAGGATCTCGTCTTTGCAATCGGCGCCGGGGTCGACACCATCGCTGTCTCCTTCGTACGTACCGCAGACGACATTCGCCACGTCAAGAGCCGTCTGGCGGCCCTCAACTCGGACGCCTGGATCGTCGCCAAGCTGGAGAAGCCGCAGGCCATCGAACACCTCGACTCCATTCTGGAAGCGACAGACGCGATCATGGTAGCCCGTGGAGACCTCGGTGTTGAGGTTCCTCCGGAGAAGGTTCCAGCGATCCAGAAGCACATCATTCGCCGCGCTGCCGAGTACCGCAAGCCGGTGATTACGGCTACCCAGATGCTTGAGTCGATGATCGAAAATCCGCGCCCCACGCGGGCTGAGGCGTCCGACGTAGCGAACGCAGTCTACGACGGCACGGACGCGGTCATGCTCTCCGCCGAGAGCGCAGCCGGCAAGTATCCAGTGGAAGCGGTGGCGATGATGGCGAAGATCGTCACCGAGACAGAAGAGCAGATTCGCATCGACCCTCCTCCGGCCCATCGCCATCCCCGCGGTATGCGTCTTTCGATCGCAGAGACCATCTGCGAATCGATGGCACACGCATCGGACGACCTTGATGTTGCTGCCATCGCCATCTTCACTGAAAGCGGAGCGACGGCGCGCCTGCTGTCGAAGTATCGGCCTGACCCGCCGATCTACGCGCTCTCGCCGTTTGAGAGCGTAATTAATCGCAGTATGCTCCTCTGGGGAACCTATCCAATCCTTTGCGGTCGTTTCCACGATACGGACACGCTCGTCAATATGGCCGAAGAGATCCTCGAGCGGCATGGCCGAGTTCGCGAGCATCAGATCGTCGGAATCGTCGCCGGAACCCGGACGCGGTCAGGTGCCACCAACTTCATGCGGCTCCATATGATTGGCGATCGGGACGTCGACCAGAACTCTGCTGAGACGGACAGCGGCTCTGCCAAAAAGGCTGGCAAGACCGCAGCCAGGAAGAAAAAGCGCTAAGCCGTTCTCCAATGCATCTTGCCCCCGGCCGCTCTACGGAGCGGCCTTTGTTTCGTCACATTTTGTTGTGAAAGCTGGCGGCTAGCGTTACGCTATGTGCAGCGAGAGAAACCCTGTCTGTTCCTCGCATCTCCCACGACCGGCAAATTTTGATCTCTCCCCGATTCCAAGTCAGGAGCAAGTCATGCCGTCTTCTTCCAGCTATCGTTCCGGCGTCCCTTCCTTTTCGCGCCGCACCTTTCTCCGCTCTGCTTCCGCTGCGGCTGTGAGCGTTCCCATCCTTACAGAGGCCCACTTCGCCCGCGCTGCCATGGCAGCCGCTGTGCCTGAGTTCTCCATGAGCGGCATCTATATCGATGCCAACGAAAACCCTCTCGGACCTTCCGAGGCTGCGCGCAAGGCGATCGCCGATATCCTGCCGAACGGCGGACGCTACGCCCCTCCGCTCTACTTCGGCCTGATGAAGCTCTTTGCAGAGCAGATGGGCGTGCCGCCGGAGTACGTCATGGTCTACGACGGTTCCAGCCCGCCGCTGCACTACAGCTCGCTTGCGTTTACCTCTCCCTCAAAAAGTTTCGTATGCGCAAACCCAACCTATGAGGCAGGGCAGCGCGCAGCGACCATCGCAGGTGCGAAGATTCATGCGGTACCCCTCGCGAAGGACTACTCGCACGACGTTGCCGCGATGATCAAAGCGGATCCCAACGCTGGTCTGATCTACATCTGCAATCCCAATAACCCGACGGGTACGACGACCAGCAAGGAACAGATCGACTACGCCATTGCGAATAAGCCTGCAGGGGCCGTCGTGCTGGTGGATGAGGCCTACATCCACCTCTCCGATGCAACCTCAGCCATCGACCACGTCAAGGCAGGCAAGGACGTCATCATTCTGCGCACCTTCTCGAAGATCTATGGCATGGCAGGCATACGTTGCGGCTTCGCAATCGCACGGCCTGATCTGCTGAAGAAGCTTGAGAACTATGGACAGTCGCCCATGCCGATCACGGGCATGATTGCGGCTCAGGCCAGCCTGATGGACTCCGACCTTGTTCCGACGCGCAAGAAGCTGATCGCCGACACGCGAAACAAGACCTTCGCCTGGTTGAAGGAGAACAACTACTCGTTCATTCCGTCGGAGAGTAACTGCTTCATGATCGATGTGAAGCGTCCTGGGCCCCAGATTCGCGCACTGATGGCCAAGGACGGCGTTCACATTGGCCGCAGCTGGGCGGCGATGCCAACCTACGTCCGCGTGACGGTTGGCTTGCCTTCTGAGATGGAAGCCTTCCAGACGTCCTTCAAGAAAGCAATGGACACCCCAGCGACGGCCTTCGAGGCGCCTGCGCCAAGCATCAGGCGCAGCGGCATCTATTCGTAGGATCGTGCAGGATCAAAAAGAAAGGCCGCCCTGCTTTTGAGGGCGGCCGTCTTGTTTTGAGGAGTCGTTATTTCATTGCATCGAATGCGTCTGCGGCCTGATTCATCTCAGACGGCGAGACGGCATGAGACGAGATGTTGACCTGATAGTGGAAGGTCGTGGACTTTCCTTTATCCAGTGTGTAGTCGAACTGCGTCTGCTTCGGGTCGAAGATCTTGCGCCCCAGCGGATTCGCCGCAAAGAGGCCATATCCGCGTGCATGCCAGTAGGTCGGATAGCCGGGATTGCCCTTGTGGTCGAAGATCGCGATCGTCTCCGTATGACCATCAGGAGTATGCCCGGTCAGTTCGCACCAGCGTCCGCGGGTTGACCAGACAGCATCACCCTCTACACCTTCGCTTGTGCGATAGACCCCGGTGGCTCCGGCGGTGTTGCCCTGCACCTTGGTCTGTCGCCCGCTTGCATCCGCAAACGTCCCCCCTTTCTCCGTCGGTGACTCGAGGAAGTGAGCTACGCGGATGCCGAGTACGCCCTCCTTGTCGTCGTGGAAGACGACCTTGTCAAGGGCGGTGAGCGTCACGGTCATATCGATCGTGCGCGTGTCGCCCTTCTGGGAGAAGACGTACTTCGTCCGCTGGTTCAGGATGTTCTGTCCCGCCCCTGTCTCCCATACAGAGTCAACCACCAGTTCGCCTTTCGCTCCGCTGCGAGCCGAGACGACCTTCTCGTGGTGAATCGTACCCATCTTTGGCCGCTGCTCCGGCTTGATGGCGTCCGAGTTGTTCCAGAAGTCGAAGCCGTTCGCATTCCCATAGTTGAACCACAGGCCGGCGTGATGCGGATGGTCCACCCGCTCCATGTCGCGTGGAGCGAGCGGATACCCGCGGGTGACGGTGACGCCATCCGCAGCTACGAGAGGGAAGAGTACCGGCTTCTTCAACGTCGATGGCCAGACGTAGGACGTAAACGGCTTGCCATCGATCGTCACGTCCACACGCTGGTGCGCATCGTCTTGAACGACCTTGACGTTGTTGGTTGCAGCGCCCGCCACTTGCAGAGCCCCCATCAGCATGGCGCATCCCAGCAGCGCTTTATGCATACACCTTTCCTCCTGCGAGGATCTGCTGGGTCTTCGAGTTGAAGGTGACGCGCTGGCCAGTCTGGATCGCAGCAATGGTCATGCAAAGCGCGACCGAGTGGCTGTAGCCTGCGTCGACGTTTGCATTCGGCTGCTTGCGCGAGCGCACGCACTGCATCCAGTTCAGCATGTTTGCAGAGGTCATCGGGTCGGCGCCTGTATCGGCGGCCGTCGAAGCAGCCTCGGCATGTTCGCTGAGAGCGAACGTCGGCAGCTGATTCGCCTTCATTCCCATCTCGGCCGCAGCCTTCGCGGTGAGCCCGCCAGTCGAGTTGACGACCTGCTTGTCGATGTCGAGCGAGCCGCCATTGGAGTAGTAGATCTCCTTCACGCCGCCAGCAGAGTTGGTCTGGCGCGACGAGTACAGCACCTGGAAGCCCTTCGTCGGATCGTTCTCCGGGCCGTAGTCGAAGACGGCCGTCATCGTGTCCCAGTTCTTGCGTCCGTCATGCCACTGATAGATACCTCCGTTGGCCACGACGCTGCGGGGATTCGGATACCCGGAGAACCAGTGCACGGTGTCGATCTGGTGGACCAGCCACTGATCGGGAATGCCGGACGAGTACGGCCAGAAGAGGCGGAACTCGAGATACTTTCTGGCGTTGAAGGGCTCGTACGGCTGATCCATCAGGTAGCGCTTCCAGTCCGTGTCCTCTTCCTTCAGAAGCGGAACGACATCGGGACGGCGCCACCTGCCGGGCTGGTTGACGTTCCATGTCATCTCCACCATGTTGATGTCGCCGAATTTGCCCGACTTGATGTACTCATACGCCTTCTGATAGCTGGGCGTCGAGCGGCGCTGCGTGCCGATCTGCACGATCTGCTTGTTCGCGTGCACGGTGTCGCGAATGGCGCGGGCATCTTTCATGCTGTGCGCGAGCGGCTTCTCGACATAGGCGTCGCGGCCTGCCTTCACGGCTTCAACACCATGCTTGGCGTGCTGGAAGTCAGCTGTGGCGATCAGGACGGCATCCACGTCCTTGCGTGCGTACAGCTCGTCGTTGTTGCGAACGGTGTCAACCTTTGGGCCACCCTTCTTCTGGATGTAGGCGACACCTTCCTCCCGGCGGCGATTCCAAAGGTCCGAGATGGCCACAAATTCGAAGTTCATCTCTTTGGCGTGCTGCAGAAAGGATGGAATCAAGGCACCCTTCATGCGGTCGCCGCACCCCACCACTGCTGTCCGCACCCGGTCGTTGGCTCCCACAATCTTGGCGTAACTGGTCGCGTTCCACGTAGCGACCGTGCCAGCCACAGCCGCCCCCATCTTTACGAAATCCCGCCGGCTCGTCTGGTCAGACCCCATAGCTGCTCCTTCGAAACTGAAATTGAACTGTGCCGTATGCGCAGATGGCCCTCATGGTCTCGGCTTTAGAAGCTTTTGGAGACCCTGGAACACCTCTGTTTTCCTGGCCGCCGAAGTGTACAGAATTTCGAAGAGGTCTGGCCACTTTAAAATGCACCGGCGATGTTTGCTGGCCAACCAGGGTAAGGGGTGGGATAAATCTTCCACTCTCCCGGCCCCATTTGAGAAAAACAATTCCCAGCAAATCGCCCATGAAATGGGCGAGTGTGCAAAATCCTGCGAATTAAACCATTTTTGTATGCCGCGGCAGTTTGGCGCGCAATTTGCTTCTATCCAGGGCAGAACGCACACCCGCAAGATGGGAATAACAACGAAATGTTCTGTACTTTGACTATCTTCTGTGTTGCTGCATCTTCCCTGGCTCTCTCAGCTCCGCTTCAACACCCATCGCATTCTACGAGCGGCCATGCCTCCTACTACAGCGATGGCAAGGCTGCTTCTTACGGCACCTTCACGGCAACCCCCGCTGAAGGTTCCTCTCCCGTCCCTGAACCAGTTTCCCTCGCTCTACTCGGAGCTGGTCTTCTCGGGGGCAGCGGCGCGCTGCACCGCCGTCTGCGGGCTGCGCGTTCCAGTTGAACCCACGGGTTCACCGGAACACGCCAGGGTGGCAGATACTCCCCCAGCAGAGGGAGAACCTGCCACCCTGCTTCTGTTTTCGGGGTTAGTGATGCTTGAAGTACTGAATTGCTCTCTCGTGCTCTTCCGCCTTCTCTCGCGTAGAAAACGTCCCGAGGTTCTTTCTCTTCTTCGTCTTCGGATCGACGTGCCGTGAATAGATCCGATACTCGCCGCTCTTCAATTTGCGAATCATCGTTTGGATACCTCAACGGATAAGATGCTGCACCTTTTTGTCCTCGTTTTCCGCACGTTCGCTACCCAATACAATCAGAAACATGGGCCGCATCCGCATCCTGTCCGACCTGGTGGCCAACCAGATCGCCGCTGGCGAAGTCGTTGAACGGCCAGCCTCTGTCGTGAAGGAACTGCTGGAGAACTCGCTCGATGCCGGCGCTACCCGCATCCGGATCGAGGTTGAAGGCGGCGGCCGCAAGCTGATCCGCATCGCCGATAACGGCCATGGCATGGTCGCAGATGACGCCTTGCTCGCATTCGAGCGCCATGCGACCTCGAAGCTGCGAACCTCCGATGATCTGCTCTCGATTGCTACCCTGGGCTTTCGTGGCGAAGCCCTTCCATCCATCGCCTCCGTCTCGCGGCTGACGCTTGAGACGCGGTCGCCGGAGGAAGATGCCGGGACTGTCGTTGAGATTGCGGGCGGCAACATCGTCCGGGTGGAACCCGCCGGGCTACCCGCAGGAACGACGATCACCATTCGCGATCTCTTCTTCAATACACCTGCGCGGCGAAAATTTCTGCGCTCCGAGCAGACCGAGCTGTCCCACATAGCCGCCCTGGTAACGCACTACGCCCTGGCTAATCCCAATCGGCACTTCGAGCTGCACTCCTCTACGCAAGCGTTGCTCACTGCACCGGCGGCGTCCAGCACTTCCGATCGACTCTTCCAGATCTTTGGCAAGGAGACGACGTCGCATATGATCCCTGCGACAGCGGAGATGGACTTCACGCGCGTCGGTTTGCCTGAGCCTCCACCCTGGAAGCGCGATGCCGACTACGAGGCTCCACAGCCCGGGTTCCTCCGGCTGTCTGGCTTCGTCTCCAAACCTGACCTGCAAAAGCTCAATCGCAACTCGATTTATGTCTTCGTCAATGGACGCCTGATTCGCGATCGTCTTGTCCTGCACGCTCTGACGGAGGCGTACCGCAACATCATCCCGCCGACCTCCTATCCCGTCGTGCTGCTCTTTCTCGAGATGCCTCCGCAGGAGGTCGATGTAAACGTCCATCCGGCAAAGACGGAAGTCCGCTTTCGGCAGGCTGCTTTCGTGCACGACTTTGTGCGCGATACCGTTCGTACTGCACTGATGCACGCTCGTCCGGCGGCCGATTTTCTCCAGGCGCTCCACAACAGCCCGTTGGCAAGTGCGTCGCTGCTGGTCGACGTCAGTCCATTGCCGGGCGGTTCGGAACAGCCTGTGCTTGGACCTGTACAAGATGCAGTGGGCTTCGGCTCGGAAGCTGCACCGACTGCCGCGGACGTGGCCTCGTTTTCGCTTCAATCAGTCTCCCTGCCGCCGGCTCCGGGCCGGCTCGAGTTCACAGCGACAATTCCTGTTGGTTATGAAGCGCCAGCGGAAGAGAGCAGCCCGCTTCAGCCTGATGGAGAAGCGCAGACCTTGAATGCTCTCGCGACGCTCAGGCCCTTGGGCCAGCTTCAGGACTCCTTCATCCTCGCCGTCAACGACGAAGGACTGTGGATCGTCGATCAGCATGTTGCGCATGAGCGCGTTCTGTTTGAGAAGATCCTCCGTGATCGGGAGGTGGAACGCGTGCAGCGTCAGCGCCTGCTGATGCCCATGCTCGTCGACCTTCTCCCCGCACAGATGGTCGCCTTCACACGGCTGGCCGGTGAGTTGGAGCGCAATGGTTTTGAGGCCGAGCCCTTCGGTCCGAAGACGATTGCGATCAAAGCCGCTCCCGTCGGGCTGCAGGGCAGGGAACTGGAACGAATGCTCGAAGAGGTTCTCGCCGTACCGGATCGCGAGCAGCAGGTGGAGAACGCTGAGGCGCGCCGCCACCGCATCGCGGCTTCCATTGCGTGCCACGCCGCTATCAAGATCAACACGCCCCTGGACCCCACGAAGATCGAGTGGCTTCTGCGCGAACTCGCGAAGACCGATCATCCGACTAGCTGTCCGCACGGACGTCCCATCGCTCTTCGCTATTCGCTAAAAGATATTCAGAAGGCCTTCCATCGCATCTAGTGGGGCAAGAAAGCAGGCGCCCTCTAGTGGCGCCTGCTGGTGTACCGGTCACATGGAATTGAGTCGATTACCGCCGTAAGTTCGTGCTCTCCGCCGAGGCGATATTCACTGTCATCTTCGTTCCGCTATCCAGAGAGATATTGTCTCCCTGTGCGTCGAGAACGCTTGCGCTGTCCGGAGTGGTTGGGGCGCTCAGCATTACCTTCGGCTTGTTGCCTACGGGAACGCGGTCGGTTGCGCTCTTCAGCATCGGCCCGGGAGTGGATGGAGCGGATGCGGAAGAGGAGCCCATATCACTCGCTGCCATGGATGGCGCACTTGGCATGGGAGCGGCCGAACCGCCCGCTGTAGCGCCTCCAGACCCGCCAGGTGCCGCTGCGCCGCCACCAACGGGACCGGTCATAGCTCCTCCCGAACCCATGTCCATCGCGGTATTCGCAGCTGGAGCGGTCATCGATGTCACAGCCGCGCGGATCGGAACTTCCTTGCCGCCTTTCAACTCAGCCCGATTAAGCGAGATGACCATGTGCGAGTCATTCTGCTCTTTTGACTTCGCTTTGACGTCAATGACATTTCCCTTCAGCTTCGTTCCCTTCGGAAGATCGGTTCCATCAGGAAGTTTTGCCTCGTCCGTGGTCTTCGCCTCGACTTCATCTCCGACCTTGGCCTTCTTGGAGTCGAGTCTCTTTGTCAGTTCTGCGGATACGCTCGCAGCCTGAACCTGATCCGCCTTCTGTACTGCCTGTGTATCGCCGGCATCACTGGTCGCCTGCTGCTGTGACCCCATCGTCTGCGTTGCTCCCGGTGTTGTACCCGGAGCAGAAGCCTGCGGAGAGGCCGTACTTTGCGCCTGCAGCGCAACCGACAATGTTGCCACCGACACAATCGACAAAAGCTTTGTCATAGCGTTCTCCTTTCGTTGAACAGGCATCGCGCAACCTGCACCAGCATTCAGACGGCCTACGCCAAAACAGGCGTTGCCTCGCTGACACCGCTCGGACAGTGTGTGCTTCTTGCAAGAAACGGCACAAGCGTTTCGCTGACGTCAACGGAAATGCGCATGTCTGCTTTGCTGTTCGCGGGATCAGCAAAATACCCTGTGGATGGTTACACTAAGGCTCAGCGGATGCCTCTCGAGACTCCAAACTCCGGTCCTCTGGTTGAGGTTGCTAACCCTGCGTCCAGCGGCTTTGCTCCACTTCGGATTCGTCTCTTCCGCGACCGCTGGATAGCCTCCACCATCTCGTCTGTCGGCACCTGGATGCAGGATACGGCCGGAACCTGGCTGATGACCTCACTGACAGCCTCGCCCCTGCTGATCGCGCTGATGCAGACAGCTGCCTCATTGCCTGTACTGATGTTTGGGCTTCTTGCAGGTGCCACGGCGGACATCTTCGATCGCCGGAAGCTGCTGATCTTCTGGCAGGCATGGATGCTGGTGTCGGTGGCCGTACTAGCCGTGCTTACCTTTTTCGGCTTCATCTCGCCATGGGCGCTGCTCGCATTTACGTTCCTGCTCAACATCGGCTCTGCGATGAACAATCCTGCATGGCAGGCCATCGTTCCGGAGCTTGTTCCGCGAGAGCTGATTCCGGACACGGTCGCGCTCAACTCTGCATCGAACAATCTCGCGCGTGCGGTGGGGCCCGCACTCGGTGGCCTGATGGTCGCAGGATTCGCCAGTGTTCACACCGGCGCCGGATGGGTCTTCCTGCTGAACGCCGTCTCGTTTGCCGGTGTCATCTGGGTGCTCTTCAACTGGAAGCGCACGCCGCTGTTCAAATCGGCGTTGCCGTCGGAGCGGATCGCCGGCTCCATCATGACCGGGCTGCGTTACGTGCGCTATGCGCCGGACCTGCAATCCTCCCTCGTCCGCGCCTTCACCTTCCCCTTCTTTGTTTCCGCCATCTGGGCGCTCCTGGCAGTTGTTGCAAAGCGAGATCTCAGTGAAGGTGCACTCGGATACGGAATCCTGAATGGTTCGCTGGGTCTGGGGGCTGTCATCGCTGCAACCCTGATGCCTCGCATCCGGCGCCGCATCACAGCCGATACCATCATTGCGATTTCGACGTTCTACGATGTCGCTACGCTGTTGATCCTGGCCTATGTTCACTATCCGCTGGTCATCATTCCTGCCCTGATCCTGTCGGGATTCGTTTGGACCAGCACCATGTCTACGCTCAACACCTCTGTCCAGCTCTCCGTACCTGCGTGGGTGCAGGCGCGTGCGCTGGGCACCTACCTGATGACATTTCAGGGCGGTATGGCGCTCGGCTCTATTCTCTGGGGGGTCATCGCAGAGCACACATCAACCCCCACTGCATTGGCGGCCTCTGCATCTGGCCTCGCACTCAGCTATCCGGCTCTTCGCAGGTTCCACATCCTTCAGGGGCCACTGCCCGACCACACGCCTTTCCGTTCCTCGCGCCCGGCTACACAGCCCAGCGTCTTTCAGCTGGCGGATTCAGCTGCCCAGGCAGACGACCTGATTCACGAGGGCCCGGTTCGTATCTCGATCGAGTATCGAATCCCGCTCGAGCGTTACGCCGAGTTCACTCACGCTATTCACGAGCTTCGCGGAGTTCGCCTGCGCGATGGCGCCATGCGATGGGGAATCTATCGCGACGTCATCGATCCCGAGCGATTGAACGAGACCTTCGTCATGGAGTCGTGGCTCGACTACCTGCGATCGAGGGAGCGTATTACCGCTGCCGATGAGGCGATCCGCGCCCATGTGCGGGAGCTGCATCACGGCGATGAGCAACCAAAGGTCTCCTATCAGATCTACGCTCGCGAGATCACGCCGAACGAGGCACCGCCCCACCGCCACCCTGAAGCCAAATGAACATATTCCCCATAGCGCTTCTCCTGCTGCTGACCTGTAGTTTTGCCAACGCGGCACAGGTTGAAACGCAGGGGCCTCCGGCAACGGTTGCGTCCGCTGCTCCTCTGCCGGATATTCCGTCACTGATGCGTGAGGTGGAAGAGCACCAGAGGCAGTCGGAGCGACTGCAGCGGGATTACCTCTATCGCGAGGTCGCGAGGCAGCAGCGCAGCAACGGCCGCAAAGGCGAGACGCGGGAGTACGACGTCTTCTGGCTTAAGGGCGTTCAGGTCCACAGACTGGTTCGCAAGGATGGCAAAGACCTGTCTCCAGACGAACAGCGCAAGGAGAGCGAACGCATCGATAAGGACGTTGCAAAGGCGCTGGAGCGAAAACGCAAGGCCGATGCGGAAGGCAAGGAGACGGACTCGGAGGGAAGAGATGAGGTGACCGTATCCCGCTTTCTTGAACTGGGAAACTTTTCCTCGCCGAGGCGAGAGTTGCTGAATGGCCGCAGCACGATCGTGGTCGATTACGCCGGCAACCCGAGCGCAAAGACAAGAAATCGTCTGGAGAGCGTCATTCGCGATCTTGCGGGAACGATCTGGATCGATGAGGCAGACCGCACGATTGTCAGGCTAGAAGGGCATTTCGCAGATTCGTTCAAAGTGGGCGGCGGCCTGGTGATGTCCATCCGTAAGGGAACCACCTTCTCCATGCAGCAGATCAAAATCAATAACGAGGTATGGCTTCCTTCGCGCATTGAAGCTAAGGGAGCGGCACGAGTTCTGCTGTTCTTCAACTTCGACGGCTACATTCTGATTACCGAATCGGACTACCGGAAGTTCAAGGCGACCTCGACCATTCTTCCGGGAGCCGCAGCCGTTCACCCGCATCCATCGCAGGACGAACCGGCAGGCGGGGCAGCCGGAGAAACTACAGCCCCTCCGCCGTAAACCCTTTGGAACTCAAAGGCCGTATCGACGGATTAGGTGGAAATGCAGGTGACACGGTAAATTTGGTCATACCAATTTTAAGCTGCTCTCCTTGGCCAACAAACTGAATGCCTCAGATTCTTAAACTCGGTTTGCAGGACGATGTCCTTGTTGCGATTCAGCCGGTGAAGGCTGGCGAGTTCCTCCCAGCGTTTGGTCTGACCGCGCTCTCTGACATTCCGGCAGGACATAAACTCGCGCTGCACTCGCTCGCGCCCGGTCACCCTGTCCGAAAGTTCAACCACGTCATCGGCTTCACCACGCAGCCGGTCGCTGCGGGTGAGCACGTTCACACGCATAACCTTGCCGTAGGCGAAGTCGAAAAAGATTATGCAATCGGGGTCGATTCGCGGCAGGCGGATCTTGTCGGGACAGAATCCTCGGCACATTTTCTCGGCTATCGTCGCCCGGACGGCCGAGTAGGAACGCGAAACTATGTAGGCATTCTCACTACCGTCAACTGCTCGGCGACGGTGGCTCGCCGAATTGCTGCTCATTTCACGCCGGAGGTGCTTCGCAACTTCCCGAATGTGGACGGCGTGGTCGCACTCACGCACAGTACAGGCTGTGGCATTGCCAGCGGCAGCGAGGGCGCGGCAATTCTGCGTCGGGTCTTTGCCGGCTATGCGAATCACCCCAACTTCGCCTCGGTCCTGCTTCTGGGGCTCGGTTGCGAGACCAATCAGGTGGATGAGCTTGTTGAACTGATGGACGCGCGCGAGAGCATTCGCACGGCGAATATCCAGGATGAAGGCGGCACGGCTGCAACCATCCGCAGAGGAATCGCCTCTGTCTGCGAGATGCTCGAGCAGGCGAATCGACAGACTCGCACCTCCGTCCCAGCTTCGCATCTCGTGGTCGGACTGCAATGCGGCGGCTCCGATGCGTATTCCGGAATTACTGCAAACCCGGCACTAGGTGTGGCTGTCGACCATCTTGTTCGTGATGGCGGAACCGCAATCCTATCGGAGACGCCTGAGATCTATGGAGCGGAGCATCTGCTTACACGCCGCGCCTCGCGCCCCGAAGTTGCACATAAGCTACTCGATCAGATTCGTTGGTGGGAAGACTACACAACGCAGCACAAAGCAACGATGAACAACAATCCTCAACCCGGCAACAAGACGGGTGGCCTGACGACGATTCTCGAGAAGTCACTGGGAGCGGTTTCGAAAGGCGGTTCGACTGCACTGCGCGAAGTCTATCTCTACGCCGAACAGGTGCGCGAACACGGCCTCGTCTTCATGGATTCGCCGGGCTTTGATCCGGTCTCTGCAACGGGGCAGGTAGCAGGCGGAGCAAACCTGATTTGCTTTACGACCGGTCGTGGTTCGGTATTCGGCTGCAAGCCCACACCCTCTCTCAAGATTGCTTCGAATACCGCACTGTTTCAGCATATGCAGGATGACATGGATATCAACTGCGGTTGCATTGTGGATGGCAAGGAGACTGTGGAAGAGGCAGGCGACGCGATCTATAAGGAGATCTTGGAGATTGCGTCCGGAAAGCCGACCCGCAGCGAGATCCATGGATTCGGCGAAGAGGAGTTTCAGCCCTGGATTTTGGGTGCAACTCTATAGTCCTCACCCTAAACAAGTTGCATCCGGCCATATGCAGCGGTTCCGTGAAAGGACTAGCATAGGGGGCAGGCGTTTTTTCGCCGAGAATTTTTGATATTTAGAAAATCGAGGAAGCAATGGCCAGCAAGGCAGAGACGTTGTCTCAAAGACCCGCGGTTACCGATCCACAAGAACGCGAAGCAGTGTTCGATATCTTTCGGCGGTGGGGGTTCCTGCAGGCCTCACTCGACCCTCTCGGACAATATCTTCCAGCGGATCCATTCCCTACACCTGCTCCTGAGGGCGAGCTCGCCGCCGAGGCCCGACGATACTACTGCGGCACCATCGCAATTGAGTTCATGCACATCGCGAATCCTGAGCAGAGGCGATGGCTTCAGGAGCGAATCGAACAGACTCCTGCAAAACCGAACCAGGCACACATCCTCACCCAACTCATCCGAGCCGATCTCTTCGAACAGGTTATTCAGTCCCGCTATCTGGGAACCAAGCGCTTCTCTCTTGAGGGAATTACGGCTCTGATCCCGTTCCTCGACCAGATCTTTGAGACCGGATCCACGCTTGGCGTCACCAAGGCAATGGTCGCCATGAATCATCGCGGCCGCCTTAACGTG
>DASTSJ010000452.1:0-2519 GCA_035760765.1 Edaphobacter sp.
GGAGCGTGATTCACTCGCCGAGGTCCACAGACATGGGCATCCCTCTCGCAGATTCCGAGACGTTTCCCCAGCGGATACCGCCATCGTCTCCAGCGACCGCCCCGCCAGCGCCTTCCTCATCCGTCGCCTCCATTTCCGGCACGAAGGCGAATCGGCGAAGACGTCTGTGGCTTGCTCTGCTGTTCTGCGTTGCAGTCGTCAGTGCGGTCGCCGGTGTCTCCTGGTGGCGCACACGCGGCAACGCACAGATGATCTATGTCACTGCACCCGCCGAGCGTGGTGTTGTGATGCGGACGGTCACGGCTACAGGCACTGTCAATCCCGTCCTGAACATCATCGTCGGAACCTATGTCTCCGGAGTCATCCAGGATCTTTACTGTGACTTCAACACACGCGTCACGAAAGGGCAGCTCTGCGCCAAGATCGATCCCCGTCCATATCAAACAATCGTCGATCAGGACCGGGCCAACGTCGCCGCGGCAAAGGCGCAGTTGCTGAAAGATCAGGCAAGTCTGACCTATGCCGAGCTGACCTTCACGCGTCAGCAGTCGCTGCTTCAGAGTGGCATCACGTCGCAGGAGGCGTTCGACAATGCCCGAAGTCTCCGCGATGCTCTGAAGGCGCAGGTCGCTCTCGATCAGGCTTCCATTCTGCAGCGTCAGGCCGAGCTTGAAAGCGCTGAAGTCAACCTCGCCTACACAGACATCCGTTCGCCCGTTGACGGCATGGTGATCCAGCGAAACATCACCATTGGACAGACCGTCGCTGCCAGCTTTCAGACGCCCACGCTCTTTCTCATTGCGACGGACCTGACCAACATGCAGGTGGACACCAACGTCAGCGAGAGTGATCTTGCTTACCTGGCGGAAGGCCGCCCCGCAACCTTTACCGTCGAGAGCTTTCCGAATCGCGTCTTTCGCGGGACCGTGGTGCAGGTTCGACAGGCACCGCAGTCGATTCAGAACGTCATCACGTACGACGTTGTGGTGGGAATACGAAACCCAGATCTTGCGCTTAAACCAGGAATGACGGCAACTGTGCGAATCATCACCGGCGAGCAGTCCGATGTGCTGCGAGTCTCCAACCAGGCCCTGCGGTATCTTCCACAGGGTGAAAAGCGACCCTCCACGGCAGAGGAGACACAGCATCAGCAGCGAAGCCTGTGGGTTCTGCGCAATGGTGCTCCGCAACACATCGTGATTCAACCTGGCCTCGAAGGGGACAACTATACCGAAGTTAAGTCAGGCGAGTTACACGAAAAGGATGCCGTCATCGTCGGCGAGCAACCGCGGAAGCGCAATTCAAAATCAGCTCTACCCACTCCGCGCCTCTAAGGACTCTTATGGAAGAGATCAGGCCAGCCACTCCTCTGATGGACGTCCGCGATCTGGAGCGCATCTATCGCATCGGCGAGGTCTCGGTCGCGGCTCTGCAGGGTGTCAGCTTTCAGATCTTTCCCGGGGAACTGGTCGCCATCATGGGTGCTTCCGGTTCCGGGAAATCCACGCTGATGGGAATCCTCGGTTGTCTCGACAAGCCCACCAGCGGCCAGTACATCCTGATGGGCGCCGATACATCACGGCTGAGCGAGCCGGAACTTGCGGAGCTACGGAGTCAATCCATTGGCTTTGTCTTTCAGAGCTTCAACCTTCTGCCGCGCACGACGACGTTCGAAAACACGATGCTGCCACTGTTCTACACTCCCTCCGCTGGCGGCTCGCGAACAGCGCGCGCGACACGCGTTCACCAGATGCTGGAGCAGATGGGCATTGCGGACCGCGAGCAGAACACCTCGGGGCAGCTCTCTGGCGGTCAGCAGCAGCGAGTCGCCATCGCGCGCGCGCTTATCAATCAACCAGCGGTGCTACTTGCGGATGAGCCCACGGGAAATCTGGACTCCAAGACTGCACGCGAGATCATGGAGATGATTGTTCGCCTGAACCGCGAGCAGGGTGTCACTATCATCCTGATAACGCACGACAGCAACATCGCTGACTATGCGGACCGCTGTATTACGATGCGCGATGGGAAAATCCTCTCGGACGTAAGCAAGACTGCATCTCCAGCCCAAGGCAGAACGAGGATAACGTCTCCTCCAAGCGCGGCTCGCCCCGCGTTCTTCGACGCTACCTCTTCGCACATCAACACGATGGTCATGAGCGTTGCGTTGCAGGCGATCCTCCGCAACAAGATGCGCTCCATCCTTACGATGCTTGGCGTATTCATTGGAGTCGCCGCCCTCATTGCAATGGTCGCCGTCGGTAAAGGAGCCAACCAGGCCGTTCAGAAGCAGATTGCCAGTCTGGGCACCAACCTCATCGTAGTGCTGCCGGGAACTGTCATTACAAGCGGGGTGCGGAGTGGGTTCGGAAGTGCTTCTACACTGACCGAAAGCGACGCCAAAGCCATTCTCCGCGAAGATAACGCGGTTGCTCAGGTCGCTTATGTAATCCGGCAGATGGCCCAGGTACAGTACCGCGATCGCAACTGGACCACCCTCGTGGGAGGCGTAACTCCCA
>DASTSJ010000453.1:0-3985 GCA_035760765.1 Edaphobacter sp.
GCAGCATCGCGCTGTCCTGCCGCAACCGGGTCGCGGTCCTTGGCTTTGGGGGCCGCGGGCTTCGGCTGGTAGGCTGCGGTGGGGTTGGAGAGCGAGCGAGGCATGACCTCTTACTTTAACATGGATGCAGCGAGCGGCCTCACCCGCGCAGCTTGCGCACGTCTAACGCTACGAAGCTTCGGCTTCCTCTCTTTCAGCGCTGTGGCATTGGCAGATGTGACCGGTTCCTGTGCCGGGAAAGGCAAGGAATGCGACGTCAAAATGCTATACTCACCCGTGCGCACCAGCCTGGAGGAGAATGCTCTGACAGGCAGCGTCCTCCCTGTTTCGTCGAGGGGCAGGAGCGCACTCCGGCAAACGCCTTACTCTCTTCGGTGTAAAGGACGCGAACGAACGCAGCATGAGTCGTAGTAAGTTCCCACTTCTCCTCACATCTTCGCGTCAGACGGCTACGGCGGCTTTTGCCCTGCTGGCGGCTGTGCTTTTTGGCAGCTCCTCCCTTCATGCGCAGTCGGCAAAGACCTGGGACAAGCGGGGACAGGATGCCGAGCTTCGCCAGGATTACGATGCGGCGTATGAAGCCTACCGGCAGGCGATGCTGAAGAGCCCGAAGGACCTGCGCTACAAGGCTCACTACGAGCTCATGCGGTTTCAGGCGGCGGTCAGCCACGTGGATCGGGGTCGTGTGCTGCGCCAGAACGGGGATCTGCAGGGAGCCTTGACCGAGTTCAACCGGGCCCATGAGATTGATCCCGGCAACCAGACTGCTCAACAGGAGATCGAGCGGGTAACGCACGAGATCGAGCTTCAATCTGCTCCTGCGCCACCCGTTGCTAACCAGCAGATTGGCGCGGATAATCTCGCAGCCATCAGCAGCGTCGCCGGTCCCATCGAGCTGAAGCCCGTTTCTACAGAGCCGATTACGCTGCACGCGGTCGAGGATGTCAAGAACATCTACCAGGCGATCGGCAAGGCCGCCGGACTGAACGTTATCTTCGATCCGGATTACACGTCCAAGCGCATTCCCATCGATCTGGTAAACGTGAGCCTGGCGGATGCACTGCGGATTGTGGGTACGATCTCGGGAACGTTTTACAAGCCGGTCACCTCGAACACCATCTTCGTTGCGCAGAACAATCGGACCAAGCGGACCGATCTCGATGAACTCGCCGTCCAGACGTTTTACCTGACCAACGCCAGCCAGCAGTCTGACGCCAACGAGGTCCTGACGGCCCTACGCAATGTCCTCGATCCCAGTTCGAAGATCGTGCTGGTTCCGAGTCAGAATGCGATCATCCTCAGGGCTACCCCGGACCAGCTTTTGCTGGCCCAGAAGCTGATTGACGACGTCGATCGTGCCCGGCCCGAAGTGGTGGTCGATGTTGCGATTCTTGAAGTGAATCGGGACAAGGTACGCAAGCTCGGTATCACCCTGCCGCAGTCGATCACGGTCACGCCTCAGGCGAGCCCAACGACAACCTCGAGTAGCTCCTCTTCTTCCACGAGCGGAACCACCTCGCCGTCAAACTTCACGCTCAACACCCTGGCGAATATGAACGCCAACAACTTTGCGGTGAGTATCCCGGCAGCCACACTCGACGCTCTCTTGACCGACAGCGACACGCGGATCCTGCAGAATCCCAGGATCCGGGCTACGGATGGGCAACGCTCCAATCTCAAAATCGGACAAAGGATCCCGGTGGCAACCGGCTCCTATAACGCGGGCGTCGCGACCGGTGTGGCCAGTATCGGTGTCCAGACGCAGTTTACGTACCTTGATGTCGGCGTTCAGATCGATATGACCCCGACGGTCCACTACGACCGCGAAGTCTCACTGAAGATGAAGATGGAGGTGTCCTCGCAGCAGGGCACCGTCACCATCTCCGGAGTTGCTGAGCCGATCATCGGGCAGAACGTCGTCGAGCAGGTCATCCAACTGAAGGAAGGCGAGCCGAGCATCCTGGCTGGCCTGGTCACGAAGCAGGACACGCGGGGCCTGAACGGAACGCCAGGGCTGAGCGAGATTCCTTTCTTCAAGTTCTTCTTCGCGTCCAACTCCCGCGAGACCCAGCAAAACGAGATCATCTTTCTGCTGATTCCGCATATCGTCCGCGATCCAGTGCTGACGCGTCTGAACACGCGTGCCATCGATACCGGCACCAGCAATTCGTTCCAGCTGCGTCAGGACCCGACGCTCAGCGGGCAGGGCGAAGATGTGCTTCCGGGACGTCCGAAGCCGATCGGTCAGGCGTCGACGGCTGCCAATGCGGCCTCTGCCGCTGCCCAGCAGATCCTGCAGCAGGCACAGCCGCCGACCCCGCCGCCTCCGGGCACGGCGCCGCCTGCGGCGAATACGGCCCAGCCTGCTCCAGCAACAGCTACTGCGCCAACTGGAACTCCGATCAGTCTTTCGGTAGCGCCCCCTGCGGGCGTCCAGGCCGTGGGAAGTACCTTCCAGGTGTCCGTCAACGCCGCGAACGCGAATGACCTGTTTGCGGTACCGATGCAGCTCCAGTTCAATCCTGCGGTGCTGCAGCTGGTCAATGTGGACGCTGGAACCCTTCTGGGGCGTGACGGACAGGCAGTTTCGATCGTCCATCGAGATGAGGGCAATGGCCTGGTGACCATCTCTACTTCGCGGCCACCGAATGTTCAGGGCGTCAGCGGACAGGGAAGCGTAGCCACCCTGACCTTCAAGGCTGTGGCGCCGGGAGACTCCAACCTTGCGCTGGTGAAGGTAGGAGCCAGAAACAGCGCTCAGGCAAACCTGCCGGCGGTTGGTTCCCAGTCCGTGGTACATGTGAAGTGATTGGTGCTTCCAAATCGTTCTTTTCAAGAAGGTTGGGGGATCGTGTGCGGAGAGGTCGGGTACTCGCGCCTTCGGGCACGGAGCATCTCTCCCATGCCGAAGCCGGGCTAACGCTGGTAGAACTGATCGTCGTGGTCGCTATTCTCTCGATTCTTGCGACCGCCGCGGTTCCGATTGCGCGGTTTCAGGTCAAGCGCGAAAAGGAACGCGAGTTGCGGCGGGATCTGTGGGAGATGCGCGCTGCGATTGATCGTTACAAGGATGCGGCAGACAAGGGAGCCTTTCAGGTGAAGGCCGACTCTCTGGGCTACCCGCCGGACCTCGAAACCCTGGTCAACGGGGTGGATGTGCAAGGAAAGAAGGTCCGTTTCCTGAGGCGTATTCCGGTCGATCCGATGACCGGGACTGCCGAATGGGGGCTGCGATCCAATCAGGACGATCCGGATTCGGACTCCTTCGGGGGGCAGAACGTCTTCGACGTTCACTCCAAGAGCCAGGGAACGGCGCTGGACGGGACAAAATACTCTACATGGTAGCTTTCACTCCATCTCGGGCGCGCAGGACTGACGAGCAGGGCTTTACCCTGATCGAGCTGATGATCGTGATGGTCATCATCGGCATTCTGGCCGCCATTGCCGTACCTATGTATGTGCAGAGCGTGCGCCACGCGAGGGAGGCTGTGCTGCGGGAAGACCTGCGAACCCTGCGTTCTGCTATCGATTCCTACACGGTCGATAAGCAGAAGGCTCCACAGACCCTCGATGACCTGGTCGAGGCCGGGTACATCAAGGCGCTTCCGGTCGACCCATTTACGCACCGGGCCGATACCTGGGTTCCGGGACAGGATGACACGTTGCAGACGATCGACCAGACGGAACCGGGGATCAGCGACGTGCATTCAGGGGCGCAGGAGCTCAGCTCTGACGGGACATCCTATTCGTCTTGGTAAGCGCTAACGTAAATGCCAAGGTTGACCGACTGGGAGGGCACCAGCCCAGGGATCGGCAAAGTGAAAAAGGTGTAACACCTTTTGGGAAATGATTTTCCTACGGACTGCGGCTGGAACATCGGTGGCCTAACGCCTACAGGCCATTTTTCCAATAAAAACGATAAGACGCCTTTTTTTAGGAGTTTGGTTGCTCATGTGCATAGGTTCTAAGTATTCCGTCGCCTATA
>DASTSJ010000454.1:0-3959 GCA_035760765.1 Edaphobacter sp.
GAACCACGACGCGAACTCTCCGCTTGAGCGCGAACGACAGAAAACTGTAGCTGATCTGGAAGCGGGGTTCTGACGGATACCAATCGACGGCGGTAACATCTTCGAGGAAGACAAACTGTGCCTGCCGGAGCGCTTCTGCAGCGGCGACGATGTTTTCGCGGGCAACGGTGATCGTCAGCTCGTTCCGGTCATACTTGGCGTCATTGGCGAAGTCCTGTAGAGCTTTTACGGCAGGATCATCTGGCAGGGCCTCCGATACGGCCGGGATACCAAAAACTGCGGGGTCCATTAAAGATCTCCCTTATCGGTAGACCAGTCCAGGATGCCTTTCTTCCAGACATAGAACAGGCCCACAGCTACAAAGCCGAGATAGACAAGCATCTCGTAGAAACCGAACATCTTCGATCCAGTGATCGCCGGAAGCCTCCGGAAGATGACCGCCCAGGGAAGCATGAAGACAGCCTCTACGTCGAAGAGAATGAAGAGTATGGCGACCATATAGAACCGCACGGAGAAGCGGCCCCGGGCGTCGCCGATCGGGTCCATTCCGCACTCGTAGGGTCCGAGTTTGGTCCGTGAGTTCTTGTGCTTGCCGATCAGGAACGATACCCCCACCATTCCACATGCAAGGCCAAGAGCTACTAGTATTTGCAGGACAAGCGGAAGATAGTTCCAGATGTAGGGATAATTGTGCATGACCATCTTCGACTCTAGTTTTGTGGCTGTCCAGTGTCAAGCAAGATAGCCGTTTGTGCGGCTATCGAAGCAGATGGGCGTAGGCGTCGATGATGCGATCGCCAATCTGCGCGGCAAGCAGACCGCCAGCGGCCAGGAAACTTCCGAAAGGGAGCTTAGAGCTGCCGGTTGCTCGTCCACGCGCCAACAGAAAGACCCCATAGATGCTCGCCGCAAGCGTACCGAAGAAGAACGAAAGCATTGCGGGCCAGAAGCCAAGCAGGGCAGCGATCATAGCGAGCATTTTCGCGTCGCCCAGCCCTATGCCCTCCCGATTCCTCAGCTTGCGATAAAGCCAGCGAATGATGAGAAGCAAAAGCCAGGCTCCCAGGGCAGCGAGGATTCTGCCGCCAATCAGTGCTTCAGGGCCGGTCAGGAAGACATTTCCGGTGTCATTCGGTATGCCTGCGCTGGTCAGGTGAATTCTGTTCTCCGGCAGGAGAATCTGATCCTGTGTAGGACCCAGGAAGATTGCCTGCACGCAGATCAGGCCGATCCCGATCATGATTCCGGTGAGCGTAAAGGAGTCCGGCAGCAGGCCGGTCTGCCAGTCCATCACCATCAGCCCGATCAGCAGAAAACCAAGAACCGCCGTCGCAATGTTGGCGATGATGGCAAACGGGGCGTATGAGGACGGTCCGGAATGCGAGCCGAAGTAGAACTGAAGCACCGTATGGAGCCGCGCGGCCTGAATGGTGAACCAGATCGCCGTCGCGAGTTCAACCAGAGGGTAACGCCACGGGATAGGCCGGCCACATGCACGGCAGCGGGCACGGAGCAAAAACCAGCTCAGGATCGGGATGTTGTCGTGCCAGCGGATAGGAGATTCGCAGTCCGGGCAGTGTGAGCTGGGACCGACGACCGATGCTTTCTGCGGCAGACGAGAGATGCAGACGTTGAGAAAACTGCCAAAGATCAGTCCAAGAACGAAACCAGCTGCTTCGTAAACGATGCGCGGAGTCACACCGAAAGTATACGGCGATTGTCAGAAGTCCACGTGCATGCGAAGTGCTTCGACCAAAACAGGGCCCCGATCCCTGTTGTACCCCGGATGCTCAATGAACTGGAGGTTTAGCGCGTAATACAGGCCGCGCCATGCATGCAGGTTGTAGTAGCTCTCCAGAATGTCTTCCCGGGCGTAGCTGAGCTTGCCGTCGCCCAGAAGAAATCCGAGGCCGCCGTAGCGAAGGTAATTCTGATGGTCGCGTTTGATGGCGTTCGAAACGAAGGCTACGCCGAGCTTGTCGTTCGGGCGATCGAAGGCGCGGCCGGAGTAGTCGCCTCCCACAGAGATGGTCTGGTCGACCTCGGTATACGCGTAGGACTCGTGCTGTCCTTCATTCCAGCCGAAACGGAAGAAGGCGCGCAGATTCGGCGTCAGCTCCTGATCGGTATTGATGCCGAACCCGTATTTGACGGAGCTGAATGTTGCGTGCGCGGTGATATCCGGCGTCTTGTCCTTCCCCGCAAGATAGGCATTGACCGCATCGCGATAGACCCCCATATGGGCGTGATTGACGAAGCTGAGAACTCTCACCGTGCCTTTTCGCTCCGGTGAAAGGAATGAGCCAAGGAGAGGCTTGCGGAGTTCGAACTCGAAGTTCTGTCCGTTGGCACGGCTGAAGGCCCAGTCGAGATTGATACCGTTTGCGACCGTAGGCATGGCGGCAAGGCCATAGCGTGCAGACCAGTCGCGATCGTGATACTCCAGCACACCACCGTAGGTGTACCCGCGTGTGTCAGCGGCGTAGTCCCAGGCGCCGTTGTTGTCGACCGTCCAGTTGAGGAACTGCAGGTGACTGTCGGAGCCCACGGGGTTAATGTCGAAGTAGTCCGGCAGACTCATCTTGCCCAGGTGGAGTTCGAAGCGGCGTTCCGGAAGTCGGGAGGACAGCAGGTAGGGCGTCCGTTGGGATTCAATCAGCTTGTCGGTCAGGCCAAGAACCTGGTGGATCTGAACTCTGGCGAGATAAGGTTTGGAGCCGAGGTTCGGGTTGCGTACCACGTCGAGGTTTGTGAATCCGGCCAATCCGAGAGCCTGACTTATGCCACGGCCCCCTGTCGATTCGAAGTCTACGAGGACGTCGGTGGCATAGCGAGGATTCCGATTGAGCTGGAGCCCGAGGAAGAGCGTGCCGACAAGCGACGTCTTGTACTCTCCGCGGCCCTGCAGGCTATTAGGGCCGTCGTAAGGGGAGTGGAACGGCCCGTGGGCCTGGAGGATGATGTTGGCCTGTCCAGCGATGTAGTAGGGGGCGTTCTCCGAATGGGGGAACATGGTGGTCGCTTCGCTCGCTGACGGAGCCTCAGGGAGCGAAGCCAACTTCGTGGCTGATTGTTGAGCGCAAATAGCGGCGGCCGGGAAGGTCCCGAGACACAGGATGCGGAACACGAGAGCGGGCAGACGCATTGTTAATAACTTTATCTTCCTGGAAAGCCGTGAATAGGCGAACAAATACTGCGGAATAGGAACTCATCGCCAAAAAAAAGAATCAGCGAAAGACCTGGATGAGTAGCCAGGCGTTAAGTCCAGCTACGAGGGAAGCGATGATCCAGCTCACCACACGGAGAGAGTGCCGGTTTACAAAGGGGCCCATCAGGCGCGAGTCGCTGGTGAAGCGCACCAGCGGAAACACCGCGAAGCTGAGCTGCATGCTAAGGATGACCTGGCTGAAGACGAGCAGTTTGCCTGTGCCCGTGCTCCCGTAGAGAGCCGTGACAATGACCGTCGGGACGACCGCCGCCAGGCGGGTGATCAGTCGTCGCTGCCAACTGGGCAACCGCATTCCCAGAAAGCCTTCCATCACGATCTGACCGGCCAGTGTCCCGGTGACAGTGGAGTTTTGTCCTGAGGCAAGCAGGGCCAGCGCGAACATCATGCTGGCTCCGGTGAAGCCGAGCAGGGGTGTAAGAAGCTTGTAGGCGTCGCCAATCTCGGCTACTTCGGTATGCCCGCTGCGATGAAAGACCGCGGCGGCAACGATGAGGATGGCGGCGTTGATGAACAGCGCGATGGTCAGGGCTGCGGCAGAGTCGAAGTTCGCCAGCCGTATGGCCTCACGCTTGCCGGGGACGGTGCGTGGATAATCACGGGTCTGAACGATTGAAGAGTGCAGGTAGAGGTTGTGCGGCATCACGGTAGCACCCAGGATACTGATTGCGATGTAGAGCATCTCAGGGTCGCGAAGGATGGCTCGCGAGGGGATAAAGAGGTTGTGGGCGAT
>DASTSJ010000455.1:0-2379 GCA_035760765.1 Edaphobacter sp.
CTCTTGGCTCCCATCCGGCCCATCTATCCGGCGATCGCCAAGGCTGCCGGAGTCTCGGGAGAGGTCGTTGTTCGCGCGATCATCTCCAACACGGGGAAGATCGAAAGTCTGCAGGTCCTGAGCGGGCCTCAGCTGCTTAGACGTGCGGCGCTGGAAGCGATCGAAGCTGCTCGCTACAAACCTTTTCTCTTGAACGGGCTGGCGGTCGAGGTGCAGACGACCATTACGGTCACCTTTCGCCTTGGCGCATAGCTCAGACGACGGGAAGAACCTTTTTCGTCTCGGCCGGCACGGCGATCTGGGAGGTCAGCACGCCTGACGCCGGTGTATCCACGACATAGTCAACCAGCGGATACCCGGCGGCCCTCCATCCCTCGAATCCTCCACGCAGAGGGCGGACCCGGTAAATTCCGAGCTTATGGAGCTGCAGAGCCAGCTTCGCGCTCGTCTCCTCGCTGGGGCAGGTGCAATAAAGGACGACATCCCGATCGCGCGGAATGATCTCGCTATGCTGGCGGATCTCATTCGGTCCGATCCGCAGTGCACCGGGCAACACCCTGGGATCCGGTAGATAGTCCAGAGGATGACGCAGGTCGACGATAAAGGGCGCCTTGGTCCCTTGTTCCTCCGCCAGATCCATCATCTCCTTCAGCTCCTCTGGCTCCAGCCGCATATCGCGAACCTGCTGCAGGAACTTCCTCTGCTTCAGGAAACGATAGGCCATGATTCCGAGGACCATCAGGATGAAGATCGCGAAGGCAAAATGTCCAAGCCAGTGGAAGAAGCGGGCACTCTTTTGAGCTACATCACCAAAGAAGCGTCCGGTCAGAAGAAAGGTCTCCGCCCACAGGATGGATCCGCCCAGATCCCACAGCAGAAAACGAGCATAGGGCATACCAATCTGCCCGGCGATGGGAGGCGCGACAGTGCTAAGCCCTGGAACGAACTTGGAGACGAGAAGGGTCGCCGGTCCACGGCGCGAGAAATATCCCTCCGTCTTGCTGACGCAGGTGGAAGCCTCAAACGAGAACCGGCAAAGCAGGCGAAGAACACCTCCGCCATACCGGCGTCCCAGCCAGTACCAGATAGAGTCGGAGAGGACGCAGGCGGCGAGCACCGCGGTTAGAGCATAGACATGATGGACCTCATGCGTCGCCGTCAACGTCCCGGCCGTCAGCAGTACTGGAATGCTGGGCACAGGAACTCCGAGTTGCTCCACAAGCACCCAGAGGAACAGGATCAGGTACGCGTAATGTATGAAAAAGGCGAGCGCGATCGGCATAGCGGTAGTCCATCTACTTTTAACGTATACGGAATTGGATGAACGGACGTGCCTTAAAGATACACAGCCCGATCAACTGTCAGGTTGACCGGGCTGCGATGGTAGCGCTCCCGTATTCTACTTTTCAAGAACCAGCGGCATCTCCACCAGGTGCTCCGTCAGAAACCAGGATTGCAGCTCATTAGGACGCAGGACATCGCTCACGACCAGATCATTTGTACCCTGATCGCCGGCATCGTCAGCAGCCTCTGAGATTTCAAGACAGCTCTTGATGATGTGCTTGTGAGCCTCGAGCAGTCGCGAGATCTGCACGGGTACCGTCTCCCTGCCGCGCGGGGGACGGGCGATCTTGGTCATCTCTGCAGCGTCGCCGCCCATCGCAACCGTCACGCCGCCAAGCAGCTGAACGCGTTCGGCGATGGTGTCCACAATCTCGACCTGCTCGTTGAAGTGCTTATCAAACAGCAGATGCAGCTGGTAGAACGTGGGCCCCGAAACCTGCCAGTGGTGCTTCTTGTACATATCGCGCAGCGTGATCGAATCCGCCAGAAGCTGATTCAGCTTCTCTACCATCTCCCCCCGGACCTGAGCATTGAGTGCGTGCGGCAGGTCTTCCACGACCGTACCAAACTTTTGGATCTCGCGCGCCTGCGCATGCCAGTGGGGGGTAGCCGCAGCACCGGCTGCGCCTGCCTTCTTACCTGAAACCGCCATATCCACCTCGTCTGAAATCTATGTTGCTTCTATCAGATGCGGACGTGGATACGGCGGTTTCTTCCTTTGTTGTTTCAGTAACTTGAGTTACTTGACTGAAACAATCGGTGTGACCGAGTAGCCCGGGCGTAGAGCGTGATCGCCGTTCTCCTGATCGAGATTGGTGAAGTCGATGCGTACCGGAATTCGCTGCACCACCTTTACGTAGTTTCCGGTCGCGTTTTCCGGTGGAAAGAGTGAAAGCCTCGACCCCGTCGCTCCGCCGATCTGGCGAACCACGCCGTGGAACTTCTTGCCTCCGAGGGCGTCCACTTTGATCACAACTTTCTGCCCTGGACGCATATGCTCCAGTTGTGTCTCCTTGAAGTTCGCCGTCACCCACA
>DASTSJ010000456.1:0-12203 GCA_035760765.1 Edaphobacter sp.
GCGTACCCGTATAGAGCTTGTCCGGTTGTGGTGTCGATCACGACGAGTCCCGTGAGACTCGCCTCGGAGTTGTATCCGCCGTTAAGAGAAAAGGTCCGGAGTGTATCCGCTCTCAAGGCTGGCGAAATCATCGCCAGGACCAAAGCAATCGCAAAAGTAAGTCTCTTCACTGTTTACCCCTATGTCGGATTCATGACATTACGTGGGCAGGGTACAGATCTTCAATCTGCAAAGTGAAGGCAAAAATTCGGAACCAACATTCCCTCAATCGCGCTGTATCACTATCAACGTCAGAGGCTTAGCGAATCCACAACGTGCCTCTTTCAGCCCATGGATTGGACTGTGCGCAGAGAGCGGGCAACGACAGAAATCAGACGTGCGGGGAGGAGATGATTACGGCCGCTGATACGTAGCGATGACGACCCCGGTGCTCGTTGTGACGGAGTCGATCAGGCTTAGCTTGGTGGCAGGCGCCTCGTCGAAGAGGCGGTGTCCTTTGCCCAGCACGAGAGGGTGGATCTGCAGGACGTACTCGTCGACGAGATCCTTCAGCATGAGCGAGCGAACGAGGACGCCGCTCCCGAAGATGACCAAGGTCTTCTCGTGTCTCTGCTTCAGATCGGCAACCGCGCCGGCACCTTCGCCCCTGAGCAGGAACGAGTTCTGCCACGGCAGGGGCTCGGGCAGCGTGGAGGAGACGACAAACTTTTCGACGCGGTTCAGCACATCGGTAAAGGGATTGGGCTGCGGGGCATTGGGCCAGACCTTGGCGAAGTGCTCGTAGGTGACGCGGCCTGCGAGCAGGGACCAGGACGCCCCCATACGCGCTCCCATCACCTGCTGCATGGCGGGATCGCTGTTCGCGATGGCCCACCCGCCGTAGTCGAAGCCGTCGCGGGTATCCTCATCGGGCTTGGCCGGAGACTGCATGACTCCGTCGAGGGTGAGGTGCTCGATCACGATAACCTTTGCCATGAATCCTCCGTGGTTCGCTCTGCGCCGCGCCTGGCGTGTCTATCCGGGTGAAGCATTGCATCTCGGCTCAAGAATGGACGGCCTGGCGCGTTGCTCGCAGCCGAGCCCATCCTATCGCTTTTCGTTACAGATAGCGGGCGGTCGATGGCGAATTCCGTGCCTTAGACCCCGGTGCTGCCGAAGCCCCCGCCTCCCCTGCGTGCCTCACCCAGTTCCGCAACCTCCTCAAACTCGGCCTCGATCCGCTGGACGATGCGCAGCTGCGCGATGCGGTCGCCGGCTTTGATCTCGAAGAGCGTTGCCGCAACATTGGTGACGACGACGCGGATCTCACCCCTATAGCCGGGATCGATGACACCGGCCAGTGTCGTGATCCCCTTGAGGGCAAGGCCAGACCGATCTTCTACTAAGGCCCCGTGGGTGGATGGGAACTCGATGGCGATGCCGGTGGGGACGGCTGCGGTCGCGCCGGGCTCGATGGTGAGCGGTTCTGAGGCGTAGAGGTCCGCCGCGAGATCGCTGTACTCGCCTACATGGGCGTAGCGCGGCAGCTTCGCCTGCTCCACCAGTTTCTTCACCTTCAGCCGTACTGCTGGGGTCATTGTGCGGGATTGTTCCTTTGAAATGAGGTATCTCTGATGATCGCCGGGGAGGACTGCGTTAGGCAAACGCCGTGTCGTGAATGCAAATACGGCGGCTACAATCGAAGCACGATGCTCCAACGCCTGTGGACGTGGATGAAAGCAGACGATGCCCGCGCCGACGGCGATCCTCGAGCACCCTGGCGCCTGTTCTGGGTAGCCTTTCTGATCCGCGTGTTGTACTTGACGCTGGCCCACACCTACCGGATCCGTCCGTTTGGCGACCACTTTCAGTTCGGGTGGGAGGCAGGCCGCATTGCGCGCGCTCTAGTTACCGGGCACGGCTACGCCAATCCCTTTGCTCCGTCCTTCCTGGGGCCGACCGGGCCGACGGCTTGGGTTCCCCCTGCCTATCCGCTGCTGATTGCGGGTGTCTTCAAGGTCTTCGGCGTCTATACGAATCTGTCGGCATGGGTTCTGCTGTTCATCAACTGCCTGCTATCAGGACTGACGGCGCTGGGTGTGTGGGAGATTGCGTACCGGTGCTACTCCCGCAGAAACGCCGTGTGGTCGGGATGGCTGTGGGCGCTGTATCCGGCAGCGATGCAGTATGCGGTGCGCTGGCTGTGGGAGATGACCCTGACCACCTTCCTGTTCACGGTGGTGCTGGTGCTGGCCCTGCGGATGCGAGGGATCAACCGCAACGCGCTGGAGCCCGATGGGGAGCGCACGGGAGCCAGTCAGACCGGCGCATGGATTCTGTTCGGGCTGCTGTGGGGCATCATCGCACTCTCTACCTCCACACTGCTGCTGTTTTTGCCGGTCTGCGGGTTGTGGATCCTGATAGGGACGTGGCACAGCCGCCCGCATGCTCTTCGCAATGCCGTGCTGGCGGGGATTGTCTTTATCCTGTGCCTGACGCCTTGGGAGATTCGCAACTATCGTGTCTTTCACGCCTTTGTTCCGATCCGCGGCAATCTTGGGGTTGAGACCTATCTTGGCAACGGGCCGGGGGCGCGAGGCTGGGTGATGGTCTACGACCATCCCAACATGGCCATCGACCAGTTTGAGCTCTATAAGCAGATGGGCGAGATTCGTTACGCGAAGATGCGGGGCGCTCTGGCGAAGGCCTACATGCGGGCGCATCCCGGTCACTTTCTGGCTAACACGTTGAAACGAATCTACTTCTTCTGGGTGGGCGTGCCGTCGGACGCTCCACTGGCGGTGGAGTTTCCCCGGATGCTGAGCTACAGCTTTATCAGTCTGGCCGGGCTGCTGGGGCTGGCGCTGTCTCTGAGGAACCGTGTTCCGGCCGCGGGGCTGATTGCGTGGATCTTCGTGCTGCTGCCGCTGCCTTACTACACGGTGTTCGTGCAGGCACGCTTCCGGCATCCGTTTGAACCTCTGCTGACGATTCTGGCGGTCTATCTGTTTCAGTCTGCAGCGCCAAAGCGTAAGCGGACGGCGGCAAATTAACAGAAAACAAACGTTGATTGTTCTTCTGGGGAGCCTTTTTCCACAAAAGATGGTAGAATTAGGTGATCGATGAATCCGATCTGGTTCTTGCTTGTTCTGGTTATACCGCTCGCAAGCTACTCCACATTGCGTTCAGCGGTACATTTAGCATCATAAGGAACAAGGAAAATGGAACAAGGTACAGTGAAGTGGTTTAACGACGCGAAGGGCTTTGGATTTCTGAGCCGTCAGGGTGGCGAGGACGTTTTCGTTCACTATTCGGCAATTCAGACCAACGGCTTCCGTTCGCTCCAGGAAGGTCAGGCTGTTCAGTTCAACGTTGTGCGTGGCCCCAAGGGCTGGCAGGCTGAGAACGTTCAGGTTCTGTAAGCGGACCCAGGTTCGGAAAAGGGCGTGCCTTCGGCCGCCCTTTTTCATTTGACCGAAAACTCTTGTGTGCAATTCGGCATGACACGGATTCATGGAGGATCTTATGCCCGTAATTCCGTCAGGGAAGTATCAACTGCGATCGCTGCACGAAGAGATTGATTTGTTCGACCGCAAACTGGCTCATCTTAAGAATCACGAGACCTTCGACTCAGAGGAGGCGCGTTCGGAATCGATCGACAAGATGACCGCCAAGCGCAACCTGCTGGTTCGCAAGGCACAGCAGATGATCGAGGAAGGCATTGAGTTCAAGAACTCTGAGCTTCCCCGGTCGCTTCGCGCGGAGGATATCTCCGAGGCTCCTGAAGCTTCCGCAGCAGTGCCCGTAGAAGTGGCGGCTACTCCGGTGCTGGAGACGGCGCCCAGGGCGATGCCTTCGCCGTATCGCGGCACGGTTCTGGACTACGCCCAGGATCTTGAGAACTACAGGAAGAACAAGAACAAGCGGAAGACCGCATAAAACCGGAGGCTGGCCTACTAGGCCAGCCCGGTCGATTCGGCCTGCGGCCTTTTCTGCTGGTTCGCGCTAATGCAGCGGGATTTTCCTCAGAGCGTCGATCACGTCCGCATGACTGCTTCTGCTAGCGTCCATTCCCATATAAGCGGCACATTCGCAAAGATAGTCGCCGATCTCCTGATCGGTAGCATTTGAAGTCAGCAGCTCAAACATGCGACCGATATAGCCGTTGTACTCATCACGCGGCCATTCAGGGTCCTTCATGACTCCGATGGGATCCCAGACCTCATTGAACACCTTTCGAATTTGGACGCGTACTTCACGCGATCTCTCCTTCGGCATGATCGGGTAGCGAGGTGTCATTGCGTTCTCAGGCCAGCCCGGTCGATTCGGCCTGCTCCTGCGCGTGGTAGCTGGAGCGCACCAGCGGACCGCTCTCCACGTGCTTGAATCCCATCGCCAGCGCCTCGTGCTTCAGGAAGGCGAACTCCTCCGGGGTGTAGTAGCGGGCCATCGGCAGGTGGTCGCGCGAGGGGCGCAGATACTGCCCGATGGTAAGGATGTCGACCTTGCGATCGGCAAGATCGCGGAAGACGGAGAGCAGCTCGTGCATCTCCTCACCCAACCCAACGATGATGCCGGTCTTGGTGACGATCTGGTCGCCTTCTCGGTCTGAGAACATCTCCGCGGCGATCTCTTTTGCATGCTCGAGGAAGCGCAGCGAACGCTCGTAGCGGCCGCCGGACTTCGCCACGCGATAGAGGCGCGGCACGGTCTCGATGTTGTGATTCAGGATCTCTGGACGAACGCCGACGACCATCCGGAGTGACTCTTCGTTGCCCTGAAAATCCGGTGTCAGGATCTCCACGCGGCAGCCGGGCGCCTGTGCGCGAATCTCTTCAACAACGCTTACGAACGCCTGTGCGGCGCCGATGTTGTCGTCATCGCGGTTCACGCTGGTGATGACGGCGTGGTTGAGTCCAAGCTGCGCGACGGCGTAGGCCACGCGACGCGGCTCGTCGAGGTCGATCGGCTCGGGCTTGCCCTTGGGCACGGCGCAGAATCCGCAGCGGCGCGTGCACAGGTTGCCGAGCATCATGAAGGTTGCGGCCTTCTGATTCCAGCACTCGCCGATGTTGGGGCAGTGTGCGCTCTCGCAGACGGTGTGCAGGTTCAGGTCGCGCGCCATCTTTTTGAGATTGTGGAAGGTCTCGCCCATCGGAGCCTTTGCCTTCAGCCAGGCCGGCTTGGGCGCGGGCTTCCGGGGCGAAAGGTCGATCTGGACCAACTCGGATACGGGCGTCATCTCGCCTTTAGTGTATCAACCGCGACAAAGTGGAGGGCCGAGTGCGATTTCCCGCGGCCGTGCCCAACTATCAAATTTTCAGAGACAACACGACGCCCGTCATTCTGAGCAACGGGAAGAAGCCTTGTATTTTGCCTGTGAGGTCTACTGTGCTCCCGGCAAAATACAGGGATCCTTCACTACGTTCAGGGTGACGAGGGCTGAAGACTGCATCTGAGCGGGGTATTTGGCGCGTGTCCTTTCGATGGGAGCGGCGAAGCCGCGCAGTGGTGAAAATTGCTTCTTCTGGATAGCTGACCCGAGGAGAGATGCGTGGGCTGAACAGGCGAGACGCAGATCCCTCCACTGCGCTTCGCTTCGGTCGGGATGACACTTTGAGAGAACAGCAGAGCGGGAGGACTATCCCAGTATCTTCTCCGCCTCCAGGCGCGCTTTGCGCAGGGCAGCTTCGGGATCGGCCTGGGGGTAAAACTCCATGGCGATCATGCCCTTGTAGTTCAGCTCCTTCAGCTTGCGGTAGATGTTGGCGTAGTTCATCTCGCCGGTGCCGGGGTCGCTGCGCTTGGGCACGTCGGCGATGTGCACCAGGGTGACCTGATCGAGGACCTTTTCGAGTTTTGCGATGACGTTTCCGCGGGTTCGCTGCTCGTGGTAGAAGTCGTAGAGCACCTTGAGGCGCGGACTGCCGACGGCGCGCGTGATGGTTGCGGCTTCCTCGACTCCGTCCATCCAGTAGGTGGGGTTTTCGAGCCGGTCGATGGGCTCGAGCAGGGCGTCCATGCCTTCGCCTTCGAGCACCTCGGCTGCGCGTTTGAGCGTCGCGATGGAGGCGGCGCGCTGGGCCTCGTCACCTACATTAGGCAGCACCTTGCCGGACATCAGGATAAGGCGATTGCACTTCACCTGTTTGGCAGCGACGATCAGCTTCTTCAGCTCGGCGATGTAGGCGTCGCCCACGGCGGGATCAGCGAAGCCGAGCTTCATGCCGGTGGTGGCATCGATCGTGATGCCGAGTTGAGACATCTTCGCCATGTAGCGCTCGCGGTCGGAGTCGCTCCACTGCCAGAACTCGCCGATGAGCTCGATGTGCTTGTAGCCGGCCTTCGCGACGGTCTCAAGGTTCTGCTCGAAGCTGGCGCGCTTGCGCAGGACCCAGATCATCACGGAGAAACGATCGTCGAGCGAGGACGATTGCCCGAGGGCGACTTTCGGCAACAGGGTGGCTGAAGCGAGAATTCCGACGAGATTCCTTCGAGTGAGCATGCGATCCACTGTAACTGAGTTGCAGGTTCGGGTGAGAGGGATGGGGGTCCGTCAGGCATCCAACGGTTAGCAGCTTTTGCACGACTGCCCATCCCCCGGAGGCAGGGAGATGGGCGATGTCGTTTGTAGGGATTGAGTAACGAACGGGGTTAGAACGACTCTCCGACCATCTCTTCGCTCTTACGCCAGAGAGCTTCGGCGCGTTCCGGATCGACCGCATAGCGGTAGACGCCGCCGGCTAACACGTTGTCTGAGGGCTCGACGATGCTGGCGACGTGACAGTCTTCGCAGTAGTGGCCGCCGACCTCATCGGCGGGGGCGACGACGGCCGCCCAGACGCTGGTGGCTGAGCCCTGCGGGATGGTCTTGAATTCGAAGTCGGGCAGACCAGCCTCGCGACGCTGGCGATTTACATTTCCGAGGAGACCTGCGAACTGCTCTTCGGACATGTGGCGGCCGAGCTCCGTGTAGATGCCGCCGGGATGAACAGCGGTAGCTCGAACTCCCCTGCCCTTGTGACGATTATCGAAGCCGACGGAGAAGAGGATATTCGCCGTCTTCGAGCGACCGTAGGCTTCAAATGGGTTGTACTCGGTCTTCTCAAAGTCAGGGTCGTCGAGGTTGACGTCGGAGTAGCGGTGGCCAGCCGAGGAGAGATTTACGAGGCGCCCTCCGTCTTTGATGAGCTTGGCGATGCGGTTGACGAAGACGAAGTGACCGAGGTGGTTGGTTCCGAACTGGGTCTCGAATCCATCCCTGGTTTTGCCGAACGGAGTCGCCATTACCCCGGCGTTGGCGATAATCACGTCGAAGGGCTCGCCCTTTGCGTTCATGTTGTCGGCAGCAGCGCGAACGCTCGCCAGATCGGCGAGGTCGAGCTCAATCAGCTGAAAGCTGCCACCGCTTGACTTCGCTGCCTTACGTACCTCTTCCGTGGCGGCCTCGCCTTTCTTCAGATCGCGGACTGCGCCGACGACGTCCGCCCCGTGCGCGACGAGGGCGCGGCTGGTTTCGACGCCGAGACCGGCAGATGCTCCGGTTACAAGGATTTGTTTTCCTTTGAGGTCGACTCCTGCAAGTACCTCATCTGTAGTGGACTTAGGGCCAAATACCTTCGCCATTTTGCTTTCCTCCTGATCCCGACTTCGTTCCGCGCCGTTGACCGGCGGGAGACGGTGGGATAAAACGGAGATTGTCTCCGTAAAACAATACTAAGCGGAGACTGCCTCCGTTTACAAGACCCATGTCCCCAGACTCTCCTGAGACTCCATCGAGAAAGCCGCGCGCGGATGCGCTGCGTAACCGCGAGCGAATCCTCGACGTTGCCCGCGCAGCCTTTACAGGCTTTGGAGCAGATGTGAGCCTGGACGACATTGCGAGGCAGGCCGGGGTGGGACCGGGCACACTGTATCGTCACTTTCCGACGCGCGAGGCTCTGCTGGAGGCCGTCTACCGCACCGAAGTGGAGAAGCTGGCGGCTGCGGAGAGAGAGTTTGCGACCACGATGCCGCCCCTCGAGGCTTTGCGGAAGTGGATGGGGCTCTTCGTCGACTACATGGCGACGAAGCTGATCATCGTGCCGGCGCTAAACACGATGGCTGGCAGTTCTCCTAGGGTGATGGAAAGTTCCGGAGAGTTGATCCGTGGAGCAATCAACAGGCTGGTTTCGCGAGCAGTCGAGAGCGGCGATTTGCGGCCTGATCTCGAGCCGCTGGATCTGTTGCGTGCGCTGGCTGGAATTTCAAGTGTAGCCCCTGTTGCCGCGTGGCCGCAGAGTGCGAAAAAGATGGTGGACATCCTGATCCTGGGGTCACGTCCGACACCCTGAGGAACGCATCCTGAATGCCCGCGCGTGAGCCGCACCTTAGTCGAAGATGACGGTTTTGTTCCCGTAGCGCAGAATTCTGCGGTCGAGGTGCCAGGCCACGGCGCGCGAAAGGACCATGCGCTCAAGGTCTCGGCCCTTGGCGATCAGGTCCTCCACCTGGTCGCGGTGCGAGATGCGGGCGACATCCTGCTCGATGATGGGGCCTTCGTCCAGCTCGTCGGTGACATAGTGGCTGGTTGCGCCGATCAGCTTGACGCCGCGCTTGTGTGCCGCGTGATACGGGCGTGCCCCAATGAATGCCGGAAGGAAGGAATGATGCACGTTGATGACGGCGGAGGGATAGCGCCGCACGAACTCCGGCGTGAGGATCTGCATGTAGCGGGCGAGCACGACTAGCTCGACGCCTGCCGCCTCAAGAAGTGCGAACTGCTTTGCCTCGCCTTCAGCACGGTTGGCTGCCGTGAGGGGCACGTGGTGGAAGGGGATGCCGTAGAAGCGGGCCAGCGGTTCGCCGTTGGTGTGATTGCTGATGATGAGGGGAATGACGCAGTCGAGCTCGCCCATCTGGTGGCGGTGCAGAAGGTCGGCCAGGCAGTGCAGGTGCTGCGAGACGAAGATGGCGACGCGGGGCTTCGATCCGCTGACGTGCAGCTGCGAGTCCATCTTGTACTGCCGGGCGATGGGCGCGAAGGCCTGCCGGAAGGACTCGATATCGAAGGCGGGTTCGCCCTCGCCGTGGAGCGCCCACTCGACGCGCATGAAGAAGAGGCCGGCGTCGTGATCGCGGTGCTGGTCGGCGTGGATGATGTTGGCGCCGAAGCGGTAGAGTTCGCCCGAGACAGCGGCGACCAGGCCCTTCTGATCGGGGCAGGTAATCAGCAGTACAGCAGAATCCTTCATGGAAGACCGGCAGCTTCTTTCTTGCAAAGGGATGCCGGCTGAGAGAGCTCGCCGGCGCACACGGATCCATTCTAAATTCCGTGTGCGCCGGCGGCGGAGTATCGGGTTCAGCGGGTTGCGCGGCCGAGCAGATCATCGATGGCCGCGGCGATCTCCTCCACATGCGTCTCGAGCGCGAAGTGCCCGGTATCGAGCAGAGTGACGGTGGCGTTGGGGTTGTCCTTCTTGTAGGCCTCTGCGCCGGCAGGGATGAAGAACGGATCGTGCCGGCCCCAGATGGCGAGGGTGGGCGGCTGATGCTTGCGGAAGTACTCCTGGAACGCAGGGTAGAGCTTGACGTTTGAGGCGTAGTCGAGGAAGAGATCGAGCTGGATGTCGGCGTTGCCGGGGCGCTGCATCAGGGCGACATCGAGCGTGTAGGTTGCGGGATCGACTGCGCGGTCAGCAGGCGCTCCGTGGGTGTACTGCCATTTTGTTGCGTCGAGTTCGAGAACACCTCGCAACGCGTCGCGATGCTCCTGGGTGGGCTCCTTCCAATAGGCCTTGATCGGGTCCCATGCATCGCCCAGGCCTTCGAGGTAGGCATTGCCGTTCTGCGAGACGACGGCGGTGATGCGCTCCGGATGCTTGAGGGCGAGGCGCAGGCCGGTTGGAGCACCGTAGTCGAAGATGTAGATCGCATAGCGGGTGAGGCCGACGGCCTCCGTGAAGGCGTCGATCGTCGTCGCGATGGACTCGAAGGTGTAGGTGTAGTTGCGGTCTGCGGGAACGCTGGTGAATCCGAAGCCGGGAAGGTCGGGAGCGATGACGCGATATCGCTGTGCGAGCCTGGGGATCAGTTCCCGAAACATCAGCGAGGACGTGGGAAAGCCGTGCAGCAGCAGAATGGCAGGCGCGGAGGGATCGCCTGCCTCGCGGTAGAAGACTTCGACACCATCGGCGTGGAGGGTGCGGGTGGAGACGACGGGGAGGGAGACGGCGGATTTGGCGGTAGCGGGGACGCTGGACATTCGAAACTCCTTTGGGGTGAGAGTTGTTTTTGGACAGAGGCGAACATGTAACCCTGTAATCAATGCAATTACGGTTACAGATGCGGGCAGCCCCGCGGCGGATGTAACTTTTCAAAGTATTTTTCAAGGGTTACAATGTGGTTACGGGCTGCGGAGGTCACAAGCTGCTGCCCGCAGGCCGGGGAGGTCGTGTGTCCATGCCGCATATTCCTGAAAATCCGCCGATCTTTGTTGCCGACCACCCAGTGATGGACTTCCTGAACACCATCGCGGCGCCTGCGGGAACGCCGATGGACTTGCTGGCGAGCGATGAAGATGTCCTCTACTGGCTGGAGAAGGCCGGGATGTCCCCTGACGAGCGGCCGAAGATGGAGCGTGGCGCGCTTCTGCGCGGGGCGCGTGAGCTGCGCGAGATGCTACGAGCACTGGTTCTGAAGCGGAAGGCAGGCAAGCGGATCGACCTTGCGCCGCTGAACGAGTTTCTCGCGGACGCGATCAGTTATCCGCAGCTTGTCGCGGAGGGCAAAGGGTTCGCGATTGAAAGACATCGCCCGACGCGGACGGTGCGCCAGATACTATCGCCGATCGCGGAGTCGGCTGCGGAGTTACTGGCGACGGGCGACTTCGACCTGGTTCGTCCGTGCGAGGGCAAGGATTGCATCCTTTGGTTCTATGACCGTACCAAGAGCCATCGCCGCCGCTGGTGCAGCATGCAGGTGTGCGGCAATCGTCACAAGGTCGAGGCTTTCCGGGAAAGACAGCGCTCCTAAGCGATGCAGGCGATGTGCGTGGATACGGTCTAGTCGCGCCCGGCGATCTCGCGGCCGAAGTAGATGAGAGCGAGGACCACGACGAAGACCGTCCATCCGTGCATCACGAGCTGCTGGGCGTACCGGAACTGGTCGAAGCAGGCGGCTTTGCCGAAGTGGCGGAAGAGGAAGATATCTTCGGTGTAGAGCCATGCAGGTGGAACCAGGAGCCACAGCCCGAGCAGCCATCCCTTTAGGGAATGGGGCGAACGCACGGGGCGACCATGACGCCTGCACTCGGCGTCTTCGCGGAGCCACTGCACTCCCTTTGCCAAGCAGATGGCCGCGGCGACCACGCCAACGATGGTGACGAGAAGGGCTACGCCTCCGTGCGACTGGAAGGTGCCCGCCATGCAGACTTCAGGAACGCTCTGTCCCGGCATTTTGCTCACCCCCTGCAGCGGTTATCGCAGGCGCTCTCGCACGGACGCTCTGACGAGATAGAGGAAGAAGACCAGCACGAGAAGGGCGCGGATGAGGAAGAAGCCCACCTTGGTCTTCTCGAAGAAGAAGAAGTCTCCGGAGCTGAGCAGGAGGCAGCCCGCGGTCACGATGGCCCATCCCCACTTCTTCAGCCGCAGCAGGCCAAAGACACCGATGGCCAGCAGTGTGCAGACGCCGAGCACGCTGTACTTCGCTGTGGTCGATCCAAACGTTCCGCGGAGGGCGGCGAAGGCGTTGAGGATAGTCATGAAGATCATGAACATCGCAATGCCTGCGATGCCGGGCAGCATGCCACCAGCGCGCGCCTGCAGGCGCCGAATCTCCTGCTCGTCCTTCTCTGTACTGCGAATCTCGTCGCTCATAACGTGTGCAGATAGGCCAGCAGGTCGTTGAGATCCTGGGTGTCGATCACATTGCCCTGGGCCGGCATCATGTTCCTTCCGTGAAGAATCGTAGCGGATACGCGCTCATCGGTGGCCGCCGCGCCGCTGGGCAGATACTGCTTCTTGAAGATTCCGCGCAGTGAAGGACCCGCCAGCGGGTCGTTGGTGCGGTCGTTGTGACAGACCTGGCAGTGCGCCTGGAAGACCTGGTGACCGCTCGTCTGCTGGGCGTTGAGCTGGTCGAGCGGCGTTGGTGGCGGGATCGATTTACACCCGGCCAATCCGCAGGCCAGAAGAGACAAGAGGCAGATTCGCTTCATTGAGGTTAATTCTCTCACCCTGAAG
>DASTSJ010000457.1:0-4492 GCA_035760765.1 Edaphobacter sp.
GACGAAGCACTCTACCGGGCCAAGGCCGATGGTCGCGACCGGATCAGCTTCTATAACGATCTGCATGGCGAGCGGCCTTAGCAGAATGGCTCGATGGATGGCCCGAAGCGGGAAGCAGACATGTCCGCTTCCCGCTTAAGCGATCCAGTCGAGATGACCGGTGCCTGTGTAACCCTTGAAGCCAAGCCTTACTTTTTGGCTTCGGTCAGGGGCGCTGCTTCGAAGTTGCTTACACGTCCCCGGTCCGGATTGAGCTCGCAGGTGAAGTTGAAGTCAGTCCAGCCCTTCGGGGTCCGGTACTGCCCCGACCCCGTCAGCTTGCGGTTACTCTCGAGGACGAGGGTCGATGCATCGGATGTCCCCAGGATGACCCGGTCGGTTCCCGGCACCGCCTTCTTCCAGTAAGCCGTCGCGTGAGGTCCGCAGATGACCTCAGCGACCTTTTTGGCGTTGGACCACTCGCGGGCAGCATTCCGATCACTCGGAGACCGCATGGATTCGATCTTCATATCGATCACTCTGGCCTCGCCCGCTGAGAGGGCTGGTTCGTGCCCCGAAGGCTGGCAAAGGGCAGGAGAAGCGGGCATCAGCACAGACACACAGAACACAGCAGAGACCAGAAGCAGAATATGTTTCACGTCGATTCCTCTTTCTACGAAATGCATCGCTTTGGCATAGGATGCAGTGCGAAGAAGAGGAGACTGACACCGGCGGACACCGGGCCGACGCCGCGCTCATTTACGATATTGATCAAATGATGAAACCAGTCTTTCTCTTTCCTGGCCAGGGATCGCAGGTTGTTGGCATGGGCCGCGATCTTTATGATGCCTTTCCCTCTGCCCGAGCCATCTTTGAGGAAGCGAACGACGCATTGGGTTTCGCACTCTCCAAGCTCATCTTTGAGGGCCCTGAGGAGCAGCTGAAGCTGACAGAGCATACGCAGCCGGCGATCCTCACCGTATCGACAGCAATTACGCGCCTGCTCTCAGAACGCGGCATCACGGCTGCGGTCGCGGCTGGCCATTCGCTCGGCGAGTACTCCGCACACGTCGCCGCCGGAACACTCAGCTTCTCCGATGCTGTTCGCACGGTTCGCCTTCGCGGCCGGTATATGCAGGAGGCCGTCCCCGAAGGGCAAGGCGCCATGGCTGCAATCCTCGGCCTGGCGTCCGATCGCATCGCAGAGCTTTGCGCACAGGCGTCGGACGAAAATACGGCCGCACCTCCACCGCCGGTCAATCCGGACGCCCCGAATCCCGAAGCGATCGCTGCCGCCAATGCCGGGATGCCCTCCGCCGCGGCTGCGACCGATCCAAAGGCGACCCGCGCGGCGATGGCTCGTTCCATCGTGGCACCTGCGAACCTTAACTCGCCCGAACAGACCGTGATCTCCGGCTCCGCCTCCGCGGTGCAACGCGCAGCCGAACTCTGCAAGGAGGCAGGAGCCAAGCGCACCGTGATGCTGCAGGTCAGCGCCCCTTTCCACTGCGCCTTGATGCAGCCCGCGCAGGACCGGCTGGCGATCGACCTCGAAGGGCTGGCCTTCAACGACCCTGCCTTCCCGGTCGCCTCCAACGTGGACGCGCGCCTCATCACGCGCGGAACCGATGCTCGCGACTGCCTCATTCGCCAGGTGACGGGAGCCGTGCGCTGGGTCGATTGCGTGCGCCTGCTGGCCCAGCAGGAGATCACGCACTTTGTCGAGGTCGGCCCCGGCAAGGTCCTCACTGGCCTCAACCGGCAGATCCTCGGCAGAGACTCCAGCATTCCTTCACTCAACGTGGAAGATTCAGCGTCGCTCGAAAAGACGATGATGGCGCTGACCTAAATGCATCGCTATTGAGGAACATGCTCACTAGATTGCTTCGCTTTGCCTGCGGCTTCCTGCTACTCTCCGTAATTGTAGGCTTGCGTGCGCAATCGCAAGCATCTGTCGACGCTTACAAGATAATCGCGAGATATCCGCACTCCACCGAGAGCTATACCGAAGGCTTCCTCTATCGCGATGGATTCTTCTATGAGGGAACAGGCCTAAAAGGGCACTCTAAGGTCCTGGTACTAAAACCCGAATCGGGGAAGCCGGTTAGACAACTATCTCTACCAGATCAGTACTTCGGTGAAGGGATTGTTGATTGGGGACCAAGCATCTACGAATGGACTTGGCAGTCGCATACTTGTTTCGTGTACGACCGAGCCAGCCTGCGCCTTCTCCGGCAGTTCACCTACGCTGGCGAAGGCTGGGGGATGACGCACTCCAACAGAGAGATCATCACCAGCGACGGCAGCGATATCCTACGTTTCCGCGATCCGCAGTCGTTCAAGGAACTCCGCCAGATCGCGGTGCGTGATGGATCTCGTCCGATCCAGAAGCTCAATGAACTCGAGTATGTCAAAGGTGAGATCTATGCCAACGTTTGGCACTCCGATCGAATCGCCCGCATCTCACCCAACGACGGCCAGGTCCTTGGCTGGATCGATCTCGCCGGCATCCTGCCTGACAATCAAAAGATCGATTCCGAATCTGTTCTCAATGGAATCGCCTATGATGCGGCGCACAACCGGCTATTCGTAACAGGAAAACAGTGGCCGTACATCTTCGAAATTAAAATAGTGAGGCACGCACCGATGACCATCATGCCGGCACCACGCTAAGCTGATCAAAAGAAAGTTGAGGATAACAACCATGAAACCCGGCGACCTCGTAGAAAACTTCACGCTTCAGAATCAGGATGGCAAGGATGTTTCGCTGTCCGACTTCAAGGACTCTCCTGTCGTCCTCTTCTTCTATCCGCGTGCAGACACACCGGGCTGCACGATTGAATCCTGCGGCTTCCGCGACGCTTTTAAGAAGTTTCAAAAGGAAGGCATTGTTGTCCTCGGCATCTCTCGCGATACCGTCAAGGCCCAGAAGAAGTTCAAAGACAAGTACGACCTGCCGTACGACCTCCTTGCCGACCCGGAGATGGTGCTCATCAATCGCTATGACCTGATCAAGCCCAAGAATATGTACGGAAAACTCGTTAAGGGCGTCAAGCGGACCACGTATCTGATCGGACCCGACAAAGGTAAGGGTCAGCAGCTCATCCATATCTTTGAAGACGTGAAGCCGGAAGGCCATGCCGAAGAGGTTCTGGGGCTGCTGAAGAAGCAGAGCCTCTAGATCTGTTCCGCACATCGCGCCAGCGGCAGAGCTGTCATCCTCAATCAGTTGAAGGATCGCTGTATCCGGGCAGTCGCACTGAAGATGCGAAAGCCAACGACAGCGATCCTGCATCTTCCTTGAGGGAAGTCACGGAACAGCTCTGGATCAAATTTGCGCTTCTAGTAACCAAGTTCCTCCAGGGAGGTCCCCCAGCCCAGATCGCGCTCCGAAGTGATCTGCCATCTGCCGTTTGTGCGCGTCATCTGCAGCGCCGAAGGCACGAACCACTCTGAAGCGGTCTTGCCTTCTTCCTTAACGGTGTAGTGCTTGATCAGCCGCGCCTTGGCGGTCTTGTCATCGGGACGGCTTACTTTGATGCTTTCCATCTTGACGGCCCAGTCGCCCTTGCGACGGTCGATCGCAGCCTGCTTGTCCGCCTTAACCTCGTCGCGGCTGAGATTGTGCCGCAGGAAGTAGCGCTCCACCGGATTGGCGTAGAAGGCTGCCTGCGCAGCCGCGTCCCTGGAGTTCATTGCGGCGGCCCAGTCCTTGAGCACCATCGCCGGATCAGGATCCTCCCCTGGCTGCTTAGGCGTTGCGACCGGCTCTGCTGGAGCAGCCGCTGTAGCGGGCTGGGCTGTCGGAGCAGCTTCACTCTCAGGATGGCTGGGCATGTACAGCCACACCAGAGGAGCGATAACCAAAACGATCAATGCCGCTATCCATGCGCTCCACTTCAACCATCTGGAACTCGTATCCGGCTCGTCAAAGGCAGATAGACCAAACATCTCCTTCGCCGGCTCTTGAGTCTTTGGCGGTACAGGAGTCTTCGTCAACGACCTGGTTCCGGACGCAACAGGAGCTGAAACCTTCGCGGAGAGAGGGCTTTGAAGCGGTTGTTCGGGCGGCTTCGGAGTAATGATTGCGGCCGATTCGGGTCTCTGGGGCAGCGTACGACGGGGCTCAGCGGGTGCGGACGCGAACTTCGCAGGCTCCTCGAGCCTCCCTGCTGGAAGCTCGCTTGACTTTGGAGGCGCTGGCTGCGGAATGGCGGCTACGGGCACTTCTACAGCTCGCACTGCTTCGGGGATTGGCGACTCCAACGCGGTGGTCGAGAGGTCCAGTGTGTTCGTCGAAGACTCGGGTGCGGCTTCGCCAGGCTCCGACCCAATCATCGAAGCCGAACGTACAGCCTCCTCAGCCGGTGCTGAGGTTTCAGCTACGAGCATCTCTGTCTCCGGAGATGCTGCAACTTCGGCCCTGTCGTCTGCGGGAGTCTCGCTAACCCCCAGCGGTTGCAGTCCCGGCACAGTGATCGGAATGCCTGTGTCTGCTGGTTCAGGTGCTGTC
>DASTSJ010000458.1:0-2491 GCA_035760765.1 Edaphobacter sp.
GACGCTGCAAACAAGGAGCAAAAATCCAATGGACCCGAGATGAAGGAAGGCGCAGAAGGTCCTCTCCACATCATCATCTCCCCGTCCGGCACCGAGTGGCAGGATAAGACTGCCATCCATCACTGATGCCCGTGTACTGACCTTGGCAGCCGGAAAATGGAACGCAGTCGTTGCAGCCGCCATCTAAGCGAGACATGAGCATGGAAAAGGTAAAGCTGGGATCACAGGGCGCAGTCGTCTCACGCATGGGGCTGGGCTGCATGGGTATGAGTGAGTTTTACGGACCGCGCAACGATGAGGAATCTGCCGCGACCCTCCTTCGCGCGCTCGACCTTGGCATCAATTTCCTCGATACCGCCGACACCTATGGAATTGGCGACAACGAGGAGTTGATCGGACAGACCATCCGGCCGCGCCGCGATGAGGTCTTCCTGGCGACCAAGTTCGCCAACGTGCGCAAGAAGGACGATCCAACCTATTGGGAGATCAGTGGAAAACCTGAGTACGTAAAGGCCGCCTGCGATGCCTCGCTTCAGCGCCTCGGCATCGACCACATCGATCTCTACTACCAGCATCGCGTCGACCCTGAGGTTCCGATCGAGGAGACCGTCGGCGCCATGGCCGATCTCGTCAAGGCCGGCAAGGTCAAGTACCTCGGCCTCTCCGAAGCCTCCGCCGCAACCATTCGCCGCGCCCACAAGGTGCATCCCATCACCGCGCTTCAGACCGAGTACTCGCTCTGGGAGCGTCATGTCGAGGACGACATTCTGCCCGCCATTCGTGAACTCGGCATCGACTTCGTCCCCTACTCTCCTCTCGGTCGCGGATTTCTGACCGGCACGATCCAGAAGCCCTCTGACCTCGCGGCTGGCGATGCCCGAGCGGAGCGCTATCCCCGATTCACCCCCGAAAACCTCGATAAAAATCAGGCACTAGTTGACCGCGTGCGCGCCATCGCTGAGCGCAGAGGCGTCACTCCTGGCCAACTTGCGCTCGCCTGGGTGCTGTCCAAGGGACAGGATTTTGTTCCGATTCCGGGAACCAAACGGAGAAAATACCTCGAGGAAAACGCATCTGCCGTCAATATCAAGCTGAGCCCGGACGAGGTTGTGGAGCTTGAGGCGGCTATTCCTCAGGACCAGGTAGCTGGAGACCGCTACGCCGCTTTGAACATGCAGAGAATCGACCGCTCTCGTGAGTAGCTTCTGGGGTGCCGGCGATCCACACCCGATCGCCGGCACCCCAGAAACCTCCACATCAATCCTCTCCCGCTCCAGTAGCGCGCTTTCTGTCGGGATTCATGGCTCGATCGGTCGCTGTAATCTCGTTGGGCGGCTGCCGGCTCTTTTTGTTGCGTGATGAGTAGGCAAAGATCGCAACCAGCGCCAGTACGAAGGCGGCCGCCAACCATATGAATGTAAGCATCTGCTCTTCCCTCCTTTTCCGTTCCTTTCTCCTTGGATGCTCCGTAGCAGTCTCATGCAAGATTGCATTGCGGTTCCCGGCTTAACAATGCATGGCGAACTCCGCTGCTATCCTGTAGATATGCCGCGCGGCTACTTCATCACGTTTGAGGGCCTGGACGGATCGGGCAAGACCACACAGCTCCGCCGTCTGGCAGCGTGGCTGCAGGCCGAGGGTCACCGGGTCGTCACCCTGCGGCAGCCTGGAGGCACCGTTCTAGGCGACCGAATCCGCTCCATCCTTCTGGATTCCCGCTCTGAGGCCACCCTGGGTACCATCGCACCACTGGCCGAGATGGCCCTGATGTTCGCCGACCGTGCCCAGTCGATCCACGAGATCATCCTTCCGGCACTCGAATCCGGCGCCATCGTACTTTGCGATCGCTATACGGACTCTTCTGAGGCCTACCAGGGTGCAGGACGCCAGCTCGGCAGCGACCGCATCCTCGCCATGCATCGTTCAGTCTGCGATAACCTCCAGCCGGATCTCACCCTTTTGCTGCTGCCCTCGCTTGAGGCGTCCCTTCGCCGCGCGCGCGGACGCAATCAACGCCGCATGCAGCAGAAGGGCCCTGATGAAAATCGGTTTGAGCGGGAAGATGACGAGTTTTACAAACGCATCTACCGTGCGTACGAAGAGATCGCGGAACGCGAGCCGCAGCGCGTTCTTGCCTTGCGCGAAGAAGCACCCATTGAACAGATCGCGGCACGGATCCGGGAGATTGTCTCCATCCGCATCCCTGCGCCAGTCATCGAATCCGTATGAGTCACCATAAACAGAAGAGATGGAGACTGCCTCCGGGACTTCCCCGTCCCCTGCACTTCTACATCTTCAAGCCATGGGTGAAATTCGGCGAGCCCATCCGGCTGTTTGAATATCTGCAGCACACCTACGGGCCCATCTCGCACTACCGTTTCCTGGGGACACCCATCATCTTCCTCAATGATCCGGAGTACATCCGTGAGGTGCTCGTCAATCAGGCGTCTGCCTTTGTCAAAGAGCGTACTGTCCGCCGCATGAAGATCCT
>DASTSJ010000459.1:0-2542 GCA_035760765.1 Edaphobacter sp.
AGCCCATGCCAGAGCGCTGAACAGAACGGGAACTAGGCTGGGCAGCACAGCCTCACCCGATTGCAGATTCACGGCGGTCGCTCCACCCATGTAGGCCGTCAGCAGCAGTGCCCCAAGAAACGTTGTTGCCGGAAACAGGTAAAGGACTGTGCAAACGATCTCAATATACCCAAGAAGATGGATGTGGTGCATGGGAAAGATCGGGGGCGGCGACCCCGGTTTCAGGACGAAGGTGAACTTCACCACCGCGGTCAGCAAAACCAGCAGCGCGGAGATGGTGGTGAGGATGTAGCCAGTCACAACGAATTTCCTGGGCGAAACTGGCTCTCCTGAGCGCGCTGTTATTGGAAACACCTCCTGTAGTCTTCTGTCCCGCAACCAGATTCCTCCCCAGATAAAGAGCGCAACGTAAATCGGAAAGAGGATGTGCGTGAACAGGGGATTGTCGACGCGCAGGTGCAGTGCAATTGCGCCTCCCAGATATCCGGTAAGCAGAAGCGAACCCAACACGGCCGTGGCTGGAACCGCGTACAGCACGGTACAGGCAAGTGCGAGTACACCGATGGCTTTCGTCAAGCGCATCGGAAAACCAAGTTGCGCAATAGTCTGCGCAACCTGTGGCGAAGAGGTGAATTTGATGCACGCATCCATCAGAAGGAACAGGATGCTCAGTACAGTGAGCGTGTAGCCGGTATAAATGCGACTCTTCGATGGAGCGTAGGTCTCGACCTCAACGTTCATTTTCTGATCTTTCTCTGAAAGAGTTATTTTGCGAGCCGCAGCGTCTCGGGCACTGCGGCTCGAACCAGACAGATCGACCGGCCCGATGAGGAGTCTCATCCGACGTGCCGGTCTCCTTTCGTTACGGAAGAGCCTGCGCCTGCGGCTGCATCTCTGTCAGTCCTGCAGCCGCCTTCTGGATCTCAGGAGGAAAGTCAGCAAGCTCCTGCACCTGACGAACTTCGATGACCTCGTTCACGGAGGCAGGGCATCGCTTGGCCCACTCGATCGCTTCCTCGCGCGACCGTACCTGGATCATCCAGTAGCCGCCAACGACCTCCTTGGCTTCTGCAAAAGGACCGTCAGAGACGTGAGGTTTACCGTATGCAAAGCTGACACGGGCTCCGGTCGATGGGGGATGAAGACCATCCAGCGCCAGCAGGACGCCGGCCTTCTTCAACGATTCGTTGTACTTCATCATGGCGGCCACGGCCTCCGCGCTCGGCATGGCGTCCGGAGCCGCCTTCTCATATCCCTTCGGGATCATCAGCAACATGAATCGCATGGCTAGCTCCTAGACGGTTTGAACCTGGTGGCTCAGCTTGACGGACTCGATGCAGTTGTCCGAGTCGTAGACGGGACGAATCTCGACCTCGCCGTCTCCGGCGATCTCTAGAAATTCGCGTGCCTCGGCGATAGCCTCCTGCGTCGAGGCCGCACGATACAGGGCGAACCCTGCAATCAGCTCCTTGGCCTCGGCGAAAGGCCCATCGGTGACGTTGAGCTTCCCCTTGCTCAGCCGAACTTTGGCGCCGTAGCGCGTGGGACCGCAGCCTTCGGTGGCAAGCAACTTGCCTTCTTCGATCTTCCGCTGGATGAGCTCGCCCATGCGAGCCATCATCTCTGGGGTTGGAGGTGCGCCAGCCTCCACGCCGGCCGTATCTGCGGGGCGGTACAACATAAGAAATCGCATCTTCTGTAACTCCTCTGAAGGTTTGTGGAAGGCCTTAGGCGTTTTGCTCGTTGCAGTTGATCATCCAAGCGATCCCGAATCGGTCGGTGAACATGGCAAACCGTGTCGCCCAGAATGTCGCTTGGATCGGCATTGTCACATTGCCACCGGCGGAGAGCTCATTGAAGACACGCTCAGCCTCGGCAACCTGATCGATCTGCAGATTTACCGAGAAGCCCTGCGGTGCCTTGTAGTGCTCTGGCGGAGCATCGGAAGCCATTAAGACAGCGTCGCCGACAGTCAGGCGTGCATGCAGGATCTTGTCGCGCCATTCCGCAGGCGTATTCTGCTCGGCAGGAGTTCCGGCGTGGGGAAGCATCGCCTCAATGGTGCCCTTGAGGACGCGCTCGTAGAACTTGAAGGCTTCTTCGCAGTCGCCTTTAAAAAACAGGTAGGGTTGAATCTGCATCGTCGATCTCCTTCGCGTAAGAAAGCGGTTTTTTCTTCCGCTCTACATACTCGTCGAATGGAGTCGATGGAAATCGACAGTTCCTCACAAAAAGTTGGAAGAATTTTTGTGGGAAATGTTTAGGCCTGCTTAACCGACAGTCGTTGTCTGCAGGATCTTCTCTGCATCTGTGGCCATGGTCTTGGAAGCGTGCCTTCTCAGTTCCTTGGCGTAGTCGGCGGGGAAGTCGGATGCCTCGATGACCTGCCGGATCTCAACTTCGACATCGCACTCGCCTGTGAGGGTGGGGCATTTGCGGGCCCATGCGATCGCCTCTTCTCGGGAAGGCACGTCGACGATAATAAATCCGGCGACGAGTTCTTTCAGTTCGGTGAAAGGGCCATCGACGACAGTTTGCTTTC
>DASTSJ010000460.1:0-6691 GCA_035760765.1 Edaphobacter sp.
TGGCAGGAGCCTGCTCCGCAAGGGATAAGCAAGCCTGTTTCTTGATCCGGAAAGTCAGCATTGACGCTGCATTTGCGGTGTAGTCAGCTCAGTTGGAGTTGCCGTGGAGCAGGCAATCTGCGGCCCGGATGATATCGGTGCGCGCAGAGTGCCCTGGATGCTGCTAAAATCTATAAAATCCACTCCTCGGAGAGGCAATGCAGGCAATCTTAGCGCTCGAAGACGGGCGCATCTTTCGCGGCAAGAGTTTTGGCGCACGGGCGGAGTGCTCCGGCGAAGTGGTCTTCAATACATCTTTGACCGGGTATCAGGAGATCTTTACCGATCCTTCCTACACGGGACAGATCGTTGTCCTTACAAATCCGCACATCGGCAACTATGGCACCACCCCTCAGGATGCCGAGTCGAAGAAGCCTTACATCGAAGGTCTCGTCACCCGTGAGTTCTCACCGGTCAGCTCGAACTGGCGTTCCACGCAGGTAGCCGACGAATATCTGGAGCGCTTCGGGATTCCGGTGATAGCCGAGGTCGATACCCGCGCGATTGTCCGCCATCTCCGCGCCCACGGCGCCATGCGCGGTGTTATTGCGAGTGGAGACAATCTCGATGCTGAGGCGCTCGTCGCCAAGGCACGCTCGTTACCCAAGATGGTGGGTGCGGATCTCGCCAGCGTCGTCAGCACAAAAGAGCCTTACAAATGGGACGCTACTGAACCCAAGAACCAGACGGGCGATCCTCTGCTGAAGCAAGTGGAGAAGGGCGAAAAGACCCTCCACGTGGTTGCGTATGACTTCGGCATCAAGCAGAACATTCTCCGCATGCTGGCCCGCGAGAACATCGATGTAACGGTCGTTCCAGCCAGGACGTCCGCGGAAGAGGTACTCGCCATGAATCCGGACGGGATCTTCTTCTCAAACGGGCCGGGTGATCCAGAGCCTCTCGACTATGCCATCGAAAATGTCCGCAAGCTGAAAGGGAAGAAGCCGATGTTCGGTATCTGCCTTGGACATCAGATCTTCGGGATTGCTCTCGGCGGCAAGACCTACAAACTCAAGTTTGGTCATCATGGTGGCAATCATCCGATCATGAATCACCAGACCGGTAAGGTAGAGATCACGGCGCAGAACCATAGCTTCAATGTGGATCCGGAATCCCTTCCTGCTGACGTCGAGAAGACCCATACCAATCTGAACGACCATACGCTGGCAGGGCTGCGTCATAAGACGGACCCGATGTTCAGCGTGCAATATCATCCTGAGGCCGGCCCTGGTCCTCATGATTCGCATTACCTCTTCAAAGACTTCCGAAAGATGATGGAAGAGTGGAAGAAGTAGCATTTTCGATTTCAGGCATGACAGCAAAGGGCGCAGCAGTAGGCGCCCTTTGAAACGCCAGCGGGATTCAGCAACAAGAAAGACGTAAAGATGCCACGTAGAAACGACATCGCGAAGATTCTTGTGATCGGCTCCGGGCCGATTGTGATCGGCCAGTCGGCAGAGTTTGACTATTCGGGCACCCAGGCTTGCAAGGCTCTCAAGGCCGAGGGCTACGAGGTTGTTCTTATCAACTCCAACCCGGCCTCCATCATGACCGACCCTGAGGTCGCGGACCGCACGTACATTGAGCCGCTGAGTGTGGCCTACCTCGAAGAGATCATCCGGACGGAAGCCGAGATGATGCAGGCAGGCTCCGGCAAGTTCGCCGTGCTGCCGACCGTGGGCGGACAGACGGCGCTCAACCTCGCCGTCGAACTTGCGGATTCGGGCTTTCTCGAGCGGCATGGGGTGGAGCTGATCGGTGCCAAGCTTGAGGCCATCAAGAAGGCAGAGGACCGTCTGCTCTTCAAGGATGCGATGAACAAGATCGGCCTCGACATGCCGAAGTCTCAACTGGTGAACAGCGTGAGCGCAGGTCTTGACTTCACCACGAAGATTGGCTTTCCAGCCGTGATTCGTCCCAGCTTTACGCTGGGTGGCTCAGGCGGCGGTATCGCTTATAACCGCGAGGAGATGACCGAAATCCTCACCCGCGGTCTTGATCTGAGTCCCGTCCATGAGTGCCTGATCGAAGAGAGCGTTCTCGGATGGAAAGAGTACGAGCTTGAGGTCGTGCGCGACCTGAACGATAACGTCATCATCGTCTGCTCGATTGAGAACTTCGATCCCATGGGCGTACATACGGGTGACTCCATAACGGTGGCCCCGGCGCAGACCCTGACGGATCGTGAATACCAGATGATGCGCGATGCTGCCATTCGCGTCATTCGGGAGATCGGCGTGGAGACTGGCGGCTCAAACGTGCAGTTTGCCGTCAACCCTGTCACGGGTCGTATGACAGTCATTGAGATGAATCCGCGCGTCTCGCGTTCGTCGGCGCTGGCTTCCAAGGCGACAGGCTTCCCGATCGCGAAGATCGCTGCCCGTCTGGCTGTTGGCTACACGCTGGATGAGATCAAGAACGACATTACCAAGGCAACGCCAGCCTGTTTCGAGCCTACGATCGACTACGTTGTCGTCAAGATTCCTAAGTGGCAGTTTGAGAAGTTCCCGGGAGCCGATGAGACGCTTGGGCCGCAGATGAAGTCGGTGGGTGAAGTGAGGGCGATCGGGCGCACCTTCAAAGAAGCCTTGATGAAGGCCGTGCGCTCGCTCGAAACCGGCAAGCGCGGTGCAATCGACCAGATCGAACCGCGTCGTCTGATTCAGCGGCTGGTGACGCCTCATCCCGAGCGGCTGTCCTATGTTCGCTATGCCTTCGAGCAGGGGATGAGCGTGCGCGAAGTAGCGCGATCCACAACGATGGACCCCTGGTTTCTTCACCAGATCAAGCAGATCACCGACGAGATCAAGGCGATTGGAAACTCGAGCATGGAGGAGGTGACCGCCGAGCAGCTTCGCACTGCCAAACGCATGGGCATCTCTGATGAGCGTCTGGCAGCCGGATGGGGACTGACTGGAGCAGAGGGAACGGCAAAGGTCCGCGAATTGCGCAAGAAGCATGGCATTCAGCCCGTATACAAGCTGGTCGACACCTGCGCAGCCGAGTTCGAGAGCTTCACTCCGTACTTCTATAGCTGCTACGACGAAGAGGATGAAGCTGTACCAACCGCGAAGAAGAAGATCATCATCCTCGGAAGCGGACCGAATCGCATCGGCCAGGGAATCGAGTTTGACTATTGCTGCTGCCACGCCGCGTTCGCGCTGCGCGAAGATGGTTACGAGACCATCATGGTCAACTGCAATCCTGAGACGGTTTCAACGGATTATGACACCAGCGATCGCCTCTACTTTGAGCCTCTGACGCTGGAAGACGTGCTTTCGGTCTACGAGCACGAGGCGGCATCGGGTGCCTCGATTGGGATGATCGTGCAGTTCGGAGGACAGACTCCGCTCAATCTCTCGCTTCCGCTGAAGAACGCCGGTGTGCCAATCATCGGTACCTCTCCTGAATCCATCGACCTTGCCGAGGACCGCAAGCGCTTCGGCAAGCTGATCGAAGATCTCGGCATTCCGCAGCCTCAGGGCGCGATGGCAACCAGCGTCGAAGAGGCTGTTGCGGGCGCGAACCGCGTCGGCTATCCCGTGCTGGTTCGCCCCTCGTATGTGCTTGGCGGACGGGCGATGGTCATCGCGTACGATGACGCTGCGGTGCAAAGCTACATGTCGACGGCGATCGAGTATTCGCAGGAGCGGCCGGTCCTGATCGACCATTTCCTGGAAGACGCTACCGAGGTAGACGTGGATGCGCTCTGTGATGGCGATGATGTTGTGATCGCCGGCATCATGGAGCACATCGAAGAGGCCGGCATTCACTCCGGCGACTCATCCTGCGTGCTTCCGGCAGTCGATATCGCTCCAGAGGTTTTGGACACGATTCGTGACTACACGCGCAAATTGGCGATGGCTCTCGAGGTTCGTGGACTAGTGAACATCCAGTTCGCCATCCAGCGCGGCAAGGTCTTTGTCATAGAGGTCAACCCGCGCGCTTCAAGAACTGTTCCGTACGTCTCGAAGGCCACCGGCTTGCCGCTTGCGAAGATCGCCTCACGCATCATGGTGGGGCAGAAGCTCAAGCAGCTTTTGCCAGAGCAAGTTGCGTCGGGCAAGGATCTCGGTACCGGATCTCACTACTTCGTCAAATCGCCGGTCTTCCCATGGGGCAAGTTCCAGGGCGTTGATCCCGTGCTTGGACCGGAGATGCGCTCGACCGGCGAGGTGATGGGAGTCGCCGACAACTTCGGTGAGGCGTTCGCGAAGGCGCAGATTGCTGCCGGACAGACGCTTCCGCTCAAGGGAACCGTCTTCCTGAGCGTGAACGATCACGACAAGAAGGGTGTGGTTGCGGTTGCGCGGCAGTTTGTCGAGATGGGCTTCCACCTGGTCGCTACTCACGGAACCGCGGCCGTGCTGGAAGAGGCCGGGCTGCAGGCCGAGCGTGTGTACAAGGTCAAGGAAGGCCGTCCGAACATCGTCGACCTGATCAAGGGCAACCGCATTCAGCTGATCATCAACACGCCCCGCGGTCAGGACACCTTCTTCGACGAGAAGGCAATCCGCCGCGCCGCGGTCCAGGGTCGCATCCCGACGATTACGACGCTGGCTGCGGCTCGCGCGGCGGCAGAGGGGATCACGGCGCTGCAGCGTGGAACCTTGAACGTGTATGCGCTGCAGGCGCTTCACGCGGAGCGGTAAGGGGCTCATACATATGCTGCTGGAAGGTCTTTTTGTTCCGCTCACGACACCCTTCTACCCGGACGGCCGGCTGAACCTGCGCAAGCTGGAGCACAACGTCGACCGCTACTCGCGGACACCGGCAGCGGGAATAGCTGTTCTTACGGAGACCGGCGAGGCTGAGCTGTTGTCGGATAGCGAGACACGCGATGCTCTGACGGTTGCTCTTGGTGCAGCCGCCGAGACCAAGGTGATGCTGGCTGGAATCTCGCGGGCCAGCGTCAGCGGGACACTCGACCTGGCGGACCTTGCAGCCTTTCTGGGCTACGATGCGGTTCTGGTCAAGCGTCCGGCTTTGTTGAAGGAGCATCAGACGCGGGAGATCCTCACCTTCTTCCAGGCTGTCGCAGACCGCTCGCCACTTCCGGTGGTGCTGTACTCGGTTGGGGCGGCGCCGCTCTCGCCGGATGTTGTCGGGGAGCTTTCGGCACATCCGGGCATTCTCGGGCTGGTTGACGAGGATGCGTCGGGTGATCGGATCGCCACGATTCGGAGCCTCACGGCTGATGTTCGCCGCGAGGTGACGGTCACGCCCGTCTTTACAGCCGTGACTGGAAGGATGCTCGCCGTCAAAGAGAGCGTAGGGGAGGCTAACTTCGTCTCGGCCGACAGTCTTGGAGGAGGCGCTGCAGTTGCGGCGGCTGCTCCGAAGCCTGCTATCAAGACTCGGACTAAGACAGTCGGGTTCCAGATCATCGCTGCAAACTCCGGCGGAATCTTGGCGTCTTTACGTGCCGGGGCTACGGCTGTGATGCCGGGCTTCGCGGCAGCTGCTCCGCAGGCCTGCTACGAGGTCTATGCGGCGTGGAAGGATGACGATCAGGCGCTGGCCGATGAGAAGCAGGCTTGGATTGAGCCGGCAATCAACAAGGCAGAAATGGAGCTTGGAGTTCCTGGACTGCGCTACGGCTGTGATCTGAACGGCTACTTCGGTGGACGTCCCCGCTTGCCGCTTCTGCCGTTGACAGAGTCGCAGCGCAGGGGGATTGAGGACTTGATGTCGGGCATACGGAATTAGACACTCCCCCCGGTCGTTTTCTTGCAAAATCTTCGCAATAAAGGACTTAAGTCTGGACTTGCGGCGCACGTTGAGTTCCAAAGCTCCACGACGCGGCTGCTTCGGTGTTGTGGTCTGGCGTACCTCAGGGCTAAAGCCCCTTATTCCTTGTACGGGTGTGGCACGGCTGAAGCCGTGCCCTTAACCGAGGCGGTTTGAGCTTTGCTCGCATGAGCCCAACTTAGGGACGCTCAGGGCGTGGCGATGGTAGAACACACGATCTGAGGTAACGCGCATGCATCGTGATGGGCAAGTGAGCAAACCGCAGATCCTTCGACTCCGCTGCGCTTCGCTCAGAATGACACTCCCGGGGTTTCGGAGATGGCTCCTGAAAGAGTAAAGCTGGGGCGTAGACGTCTCCTGAAGGGGTAAAGCCCGCGGCGGAGATGGATACTGAATGCTCAAGCCGTCGTTGTGGAATCCCGTGCGGCACGGGTGAAAGCCGTGCCCTCAACTGAACTGGTTTGAAGTGGCGTGGAATAGACGTCATCCACATTTGCGTCTTCCCAAGCTTTTCCGACCTCTCTTTTATTGTAACGATCCGTCGGGAGTGAATCGGCATTTGTAAGTGTCTGAAAGAGAGCCAGTTGGATCTGGATGGGGCTTGACAGCGGCATGCGGCGGTTTCGCTGGTCCTTAGCGCTGCAGTTTTGCGGACTGAAAAATCTGTCGTCCGGAACGCTGTGCCAAGCCAATAGAATGGTTTAGTGACAGACGATTCCTCCTCGAAACGTAACGATCTTCCCCATATCTTTGACCGCCGCGGCGTCTACTACGGCTGGGTAGTCCTGCTTGCCGGAACCGTGGGCATCATCATGAGTGTTCCCGGGCAGACGATGGGCGTCAGCATCTACACGGACCCTCTGCTGACGAGCCTGCACATGAGCCGGGTGGACCTGAGCAT
>DASTSJ010000461.1:0-7537 GCA_035760765.1 Edaphobacter sp.
CGCCACATACATCGTGCTGCCATCCGGCGCAATCTGCATGAAGACAGGATGCGTGCCTGCTGCCGTTGCAAGCGTGGGCTTCAGCAACGCAAGCTTCCTGGCAACAACGTCCTTCTTCAGGTCAAGTTCCACTACCTCGGAGGAGTTCCAGAGCGCAACAAACACACGCGACTCGTCCTTCGTGACTGCCAGCGCCACCGGGTAGGTCGACGGAACAGCATTGCTCTCCGAAAGATCGAACCGCTTCTCGACCGCACCTGTCTTTGCATCCATCAACAGAACATCGTCCGACAGATTGTCCGCCACCAGAAGCTTTTCCTCGCCGGCGCGGTGCACCACAGCGATATCGGCCGGAAACGGTACACCTTTGTCGCTGGCGCCACTGCCCTTCAGCATCGTCTTTCGTCCCGGTGCAAGCTGCTGCAGCGGAATCTTCAGCAGCTTCTCCCGCGACACCTTACCGTCGCGAAAACCGTAGACGATAATGCCGCTGCCCATCTTCTTCACACCATCACCCTCGGGATCCGTCTCCGAACCCAGACTGGCGTAGATGTGACTTCCGTCTTGACTGAAGGCAAGTCCTGAGTACAACGTCTGCTTGGCTTCCACCAGGGTCCAGTCTTCCGGGAAATCCTCTACCTTCCCCGTCTGGGTATCCAGCACTGACAGCGACTGCATGTAACGCGACTCGTAGGTCCCATAGCCCACGTTTATCGTCACCACATAACGCCTGTCCGGAGAGACAGCCATCGAGATCGGCAGGCTGTTCACCTTCTGCGGCCCACCCGGAACCGGAGGAAGAAGCAGCTTGCTCGTCGGCAGATCAATCGGCTTGCTCTCCGTCTGTCCCCACGCCCACCCTGAACCGGCAGCACCCAGGCCGGTCATCAGCAGAACTCCACCCATCGCACAGATTCTTGTCTTCAAATCACACCCCAGAAAATTGCAGAAGAGCATGTCAAGCCCTTCTCTGCTCTAAACCGCTTCGCCACAGCAACATACATTTGCCGATTAGTTTCGGCCTATCCGTCATACTTAAAACAAGAACGATTAAACCAAAGTTAGAGCACCAGAGGACCACGGGAAAAGGAGCGGGCCTGACCTACGTGCTCGCGAGGCCGTCCGACAGAAATTCAGGAACGAATAAACGTCTCCTCTTCCTTTGTTTTCAAGATCTTACAAATAAAAAATTTAGAATCAATACTTTACAAATAAAGTCCGGCATTAACCTATTTGTTTTGAAGAATTTGCACAGAACTCATGCGGGGGGGGCTACCTCTCGGCAGCCCTCCGCAGAGTCTCCGCCGCTAACTCCGGCGTGATGTCCCTTTGCGGCGACCCGAGCAGCTCAAAGCCCACCATGAACTTCCGGACCGTCGCCGAACGCAGCAGCGGCGGATAGAAGTGCAGGTGGAAGTGCCACTCCGGATGTTCCTGCCCGTCGTAAGGCTGCGGATGCAGCCCCATCGAGTACGGGAATGGCGTGTCAAAGACCTTGTCGTAGGTCGAGGTCATCGCCTTCAGCATCGCCGCCAGATCATCGCGCTCCGAGTCCGTCATCGCCGCCAGATCAGCGACGTGCCGGACCGGCAGAATCATCACCTCGAACGGCCACACTGCCCAGAACGGCACCAGAGCTACGAAGCTGGCATTCGCCGCAATGATCCGCTCTCCGCGCGATGCTTCCATCTCGCGGTACGCACAAAGCAGGCAGCAGCCGTGCTCGTTCAGATAGGCTTCCTGCGCGGCCTGCTCTGCCAGCGCCTCGTTCGGCACGGAGCGGCTCGCCCAGATCTGACCGTGAGGATGCGGGTTACTTGCACCCATCATCGCGCCGCGATTCTCAAAGACCTGCACGTAGCGGATATCGTCGCGCGCGCCTAGCTCCTGGGTCTGCGCATCCCAAAGGTCCACAACCTGGCGGATGTCGCCGACCTCCATCCGCGCCAGCGTAAGGTCGTGTCGCGGCGAAAAGCACAGCACGCGGCAGACGCCGCTCTCGCCCTCTGCCACCAGCAGACCTCGATCTCCCTCATCCATCGAGAACAGAGGAGCGTCCGGCTTGAGGGCCGCAAAGTCGTTCTCAAAGACGTAGGTGCTGGTGTAGTTATCCGTCCTCTGGCCACCTGCCCTCATGTTTCCGGGGCAGAGATAACACTCGGGATCGTACTTAAGCGCCGCAGGCTGGACGGGCTTCTCCATCTGCCCCTGCCAGGGGCGCTGTGTCCGGTGCGGCGAAACCAGCACCCATTCACGCTTGAGCGGATTGAAGCGACGATGAGGATTCTGCAACGCTAACGGATTCACGCGACACCGCCCTTCTCTGCCAGCGCGAGCGCGCCATTGGAAGGTTCGCAGATAAAGCAGTCAGCCTCGATGCCTGTAGCCTGCGCGTATCCGCGCTTGATCGCCGTGACGAATGCCTCCGCGCCAGCAGCCTTCACGACGTTGACCGTACAGCCACCGAATCCGCCACCGGTGATCCTCGCTCCGATGCAGTCGGGCTGGTGCTGTGCGATCTCCACCAGCTTGTCGACTTCCTCGCAACTCGCGGCGAAATCGTCGCGGAAGCTCACATGACCCTCCGCCATCAGCTTGCCAAAACGGCTCATATCTCCCGCCAGCAGCGCCTCGCGAGCGTCGAGGACGCGAGCGTTCTCGGTGATGATGTGCCTGCATCGCGCGAAGCTCTCCGGGGTCATCTTCTCCCGACACGCGTCGAGATCAGCGAGAGTAGCGTCGCGCAACAGCGCCAGGCCGCGCTCCTTCTGCAGCACCGCCTGCCCATCCTCGACCTCGTCGCGGCGGTTGCCGTACTCGCCGGTAGCGACCGCGTGTTTCACCATGGAGTTCGCGATCACCACGCGCACATCATTCGGCAGAGGAAGCAGTTCAAACTTGAGCGAACGCGTATCCAGCATCATCGCGCGATGCGCCACAGCCCCGGCTACCACGAACTGGTCCATGATGCCGCTCTTCGCTCCAACGAACTCGTTCTCCGCGCGGCGGCACAACGTAGCCAGCTTCTCAAGAGTAAGTGTCGACCCGCTGAGATGAAGGATTGCCATCGCGACAGCAACCTCGACCGAAGCCGACGAGCTTAGGCCCGCTCCGAGTGGAACGTCGCCGGCAAGCGTCATATTGAAGCCCTTGAACCGTACACCTTCCTTCCGAAGGCTCCAAGCGACGCCTGCCGGATAATCGCTCCAGTGTCCGCGGCGGCCGCTGTTAAGACTGCTGAGCTCGACGACGGTCTGCTCCCCGTAGTTGTGGGAGTAGAACACAAGCCTCTCATCGTCACGCCGGCTGATGGCAACCACCGTCTGAAAGTCAATCGCCATCGGCATCACCAGGCCGCCGGTATAGTCGGTGTGTTCTCCTATCAGATTGACTCGCGCCGGTGCCCGAAACAACTCGCCCGCGTGGCCAAAACGATCCTGATGCGCAATCCGTACTTCTTCGTCCCTTAGCGTCATTCGCTCTACCGATACGATCCTTGGAGTTGGCAAAACCTCCTTCATCCTATCGTCAGTCAGGCAAAACCCACCCATCTGTTTTCAAACAAGCGACCGGTTTACTCCTCGCGAAGCACCTCAAGCGGCTTTTGCCCCAGAACCCGGAAACTGGCAGCCCAACCGGTTATCACCGTTGCAAACGCGGTAAGAAGCAGCGCCGCCGCATTCCATCCCCAATGGAAGTGGTAGGTCACAGACATCCTGCCCAGCAGAACACGAGCGATGACGTTGGCAAAGGCCACTCCAACCAGACCGGCGACCAGTCCCAGCACGGCAAACTCAATGGAGAAGACCGCAGCGATTCTTCCGCGGGTTGCTCCCAGTGTCTTGAGGACAACCACCTCACGAATGCGCCGATAACGGGTTCCGGCGACCGCGCTGGCTAGAATCACAATGCCAGCAAAGACGCTGAACGCCGCGAGAAACTGGATGACGTAGGTGATCTGAATGACGACGGAACGTACTGTCTCGAGTGCCTGCGCCACATTGATGACCGTCACAGTCGGGAAAGCCTGGTAGAGAGCGCGCTGCAGCTCTCCAACTCGCTTGGGGTCAGAATGGACGCCGCCGTACCAGACGACAGGCAGACCTTTGAGGGCTGATGGAGGAAGGATGAACTCCGCACGCGAGTACGTATGCTGCCCGTCAGCCTTGGTAAGCGCGACGACTGTGGCGACAAACTCGGAGTCCTGTGCAGCGAAGGTTACCTTCGATCCGACATGAACGCCGAGCCGTTCCGCCTGTCGATCCGCAATTGCAACCACCGGCTTCTGCTCCTGTGCGCTCCACCAGGATCCCTTGACGACCGTCGTCCCGGCCGGAGGGGCCTCGAAGGAGGTCAGCGAGATCGATCGCAACATCCTCTTCGGGAAGTTCTTCAACTTCAACTCGGTCGCAGGCACTCCATCGATGGCGACGATTCTGGAGGAAACAACGGGAAGAAGCTCCGGCGAAGCGGTGACGGTCGGCTGGCTTCGCAGCAGCTTCTCGACCCCTGCCACTTCCTTGCTGGTGATGTCGATTAGGAAGACGTTGGGCAGGTTTGGCGCGCTGGACAGATGCAGCTCGTGTACGACTGCCTTCTGGACCAGAAAGACAGACATGATCTGCATGACGCCTAGCCCCACAGCAGCCAGCAGAGCAGCGGAAGGATTGCCCGGGCGGTAGAGATTGGCAAGGCCATGCCGCAGGGCCGACGGGAGGCGCAGGCGAGTCTTTGCCAGGAACCTCCGCAGACCAGCCAGCAGAAGCGCACAGGCCGCAAGCAGAACGACCAGCACCGTCACCAGCCCGAGGGAGAAGACCTGACCCACAGTTGCTGAATCCGACAAGGTAGCTGCAATCGCAGCCAGGCCGGTCAGGATCAGCACCACCGCCGCGATCTGAGCCACGTTCTCCTTCAGGCGCTTCCGGAGTGCAGAGATGAACGGATCGGAGCTTTCATCCACTGCCCTCCGCAAAATCAGGATAGGCCGAACCGAGCGTATATCAAGCAGAGGCGGAAGCGTAAACAGGAGAGTAGTCAGAACTCCGACAGCAAGGCCTGTAGCAACCGTCGTAGATTGCACGTGCAAGGCTGTCGGGACTCCGAGCAGCTTTCCCAGGAAGTACGGGAAGGCCATCTGCACGAGCCCGCCGAACGCAACTCCGAGGACACCGCCCAGCAGGCCCAGCAGAAGAGTTTGGATCAAGTAAATGCGCATGATCTCGCCCGAACCCGCGCCGAGCGATTTCATGATCGCAATCGTGTCGAGGCGTTGTTCCAGGTGCGCGCGCATTGCCATCGCAACGCCGACCGCGCCGAGAACCAGCGCCACAAGGCTCATCAAAGAGAGCAGGCTGGTCGCTCGATCGAGTCCTTGCGTAAGCGCAGGATTTGTCTCGCGATAGTCGATCACCTGCGACTCCGGCAGAAGTTTCTCCAGACGCTCCTTCAGATCGCCGACTGCCTTCTCCGAGATCGGGGCGCCGTCCTTCGGCTTCGGAAGCTTGAAGAGATACCTTTGCCCGGCGTGACTCCCCGGCGCAAGCAGCCCGCTGGAGTCCAGTCCAACCCGGGAGATAAAGACGCGGGGACCAGCAGCGAAGTTCCCGGAGAGCCGATCCGGCTCGTTCACGACAACGGCTGCGATGCGAAAGATCCGGCTGCCGATCTTCAGCGAGTCGCCTACGTTCAGGTGCAGCCGCACGAGCAAGTCATCTGCAACGACGACGGTATCGTCGTGAAGGACATCCTTGAGGTTTCCCTTCGGCTGCAACTCTACGTCGCCATAAAAGGGATACCGTGCAGGATCGACAGCTTTCAACGAGACCAGCAATGGATCGAGTGTCTTGGCCGAGCTGGCCATCGACAGCAGCTCGGTGACCGGCGTCATCTCAACCGACTCCGCAGCGATCTCATCCAGTCCCTTCTGCTCCTGCGGCGTCGGCTGCTGGAACATCCGGGCGGAAAGGTCGGCCGCCATGATGGAGCGTGCACGACTCAGAAGCGCCGCACGAAACGTGGAAGAAAAGCCCCGTACTCCCGTAAGCGCTGCAACTCCGATGGCGACCGAGAGCACGACGAAGAAGAACTTCCCGCGCGAGAAGTGCAGCTCACGGGTAGCAATCTTAAGAGCAGAACTATAGGAGAGCGCCGCCATATTACTTCGCCACCGTCAGCGAAGCTGGCTGTTGAATCTCATCCGAGATCACTGTGCCGTCGCGCAACACGATGCGACGGTCCGCATAACTGGCGAGAACCGGATCGTGCGTCACCAGCACCAACGTGGTGCCCAACGCACGATTAAGATGCAGCAGCAGTTCAAGAACATGCGCGCCATTGGTTGTATCCAGATTGCCGGTAGGCTCATCCGCGAGAACGATGGGAGGACGCAGAATAAACGCTCGCGCCAGTGCGACCCGTTGCTGCTCGCCGCCGGATAGCTGGACTGGATAGTGATCGAGCCGATCGCTCAAGCCAACGCTCGCGAGCAGCTCTCTCGCTCGCCGTTGCCCCACGTGTGGATCTCCGTTCTCCGCGTTCAGCTCATATGGAAGCAGGACGTTTTCGAGCGCCGTCAGAGTTGGGACCAGTTGGTAGGACTGAAATACGAACCCCACCGTCTTGCCACGAACCTTGGCCAGCTTGTCTTCAGGAAGATACGAGATGGAGGTTCCGTTGAGGTGCACATCGCCGGCCGTGGGTGTATCGAGGCCCGCAAGTAGCCCTAGCAGCGTTGACTTTCCGCTGCCCGACGAGCCCATGATAGCGACAAATTGCCCGCGCACGACCGTGAAGCTGATGCCTTTAAGGATCTCGACGGTCCGCGGGCCGTTCCGAATGGACCTGTGCAAACCCTGGACCTCAATCATCGTGGCTGCTTCCGTCACTCTGCACCCCTCGGCTCCGCATGAGCTTCTTTGATAGATTCGTAGCAATGCGGCGCGTTGCAATAGTTCCTATACTAGCGGCTACCCTGCTCTGCCTCTCGGGTTGCCACTCCAGCCAGCCCCCCCAGCCGGAAGCGCACGTCGAGCAGCCGGAGCAGCCCACGATATCAACAGCCGCAGAGCCACCGGGTGAGCCGTCGCTCCAGCAGGATCCCAGGCCGCGCATCGTCTGTTTTGGGGACAGCCTGACCGCAGGCTATGGCACCGACCCTGGGCAGGCGTACCCGGACGACCTGCAGGCTCTGCTCGATCAAGAAGGGTATGAGTACCGGGTTGTGAACGCCGGCATCAGCGGGAATACCAGCAAAGACGGAGTAGCCCGGGTAGACCAGATCGTCGCCATGAAGCCGGAGATCGTCGTGGTGGAGTTTGGCGGCAATGACGGCCTGCGCGGTCTGCGAATCGCTGATACGCGGGCGAATCTCGACAAGATTATCTCCACGCTTAAGCAAAGCGGAACAAAGGTCGTTCTAGCCGGGATCACCCTGCCCCCGGACTACGGCCCGGATTACATCCGCCAGTTTGACGAGACTTATAACCTGCTGGCGAAGAAGTACAAGGTTCCCATGATTCCCTTCCTGCTGAAGGGT
>DASTSJ010000462.1:0-2487 GCA_035760765.1 Edaphobacter sp.
TCACCTTCCCTCCAGCCTGGCCACGCTGCTCACGCCGCCTGAACCCCGAAACGATATAAAAGCAAGAAGGCCTGCCGCATTGGCAGGCCTTCTTGTTTCACTGAGAGCATTAGAAAATCTGGAAGTTTACTTCAACATTCAGCTCAACCAGGACCGGCTTGCCGTTCTCCATCGCCGGCTTGAATCGATACTGTTTTACGGCTTCGACCGCCTTCTCGTCCAGCCCCATACCTACTCCGCGGATCACGCGAACGTGACTAGGAAGGCCGTTTGTATCCACCCACAGGTTTACCAGGACGTTGCCGGCAACCTTCGCTTTGCGGGCTTCTTCTGAGAACTCCGGTTCAACCGAGTAGATCAGCTGAGGTGCCGAGACACCGCCGCCAATCCTCCTTGGACCGCCGCCGGTATTTCCGCCGGAACCAGGCCCAATGCCGGAGCCGCTTCCCGACCCGAGACCAGTGCCTGAACCGTTGCCCATCGACATTCCCACCAGTGGAGAGTTGGCCACGCCGATCTGCGGAATGCTGGAGGCCATATGGACATCCTTCTGGACCTCAACCGTAGGCTCGATCTTGATCTTCGGCTCCTGGAGCGGAGGAGCCTTGGGAGGAACGATCTGAGTCTCTGCAAACTTCGGTGGCGTTCCCTTGGTCACAGGAGTGGGGCCACGCTGGCCACCACCTCCTCCCATGGACTTCGCCTTCATCGGAGCAAGCGGGGGAATCGTCACATTTGTAAGTTCAGGCTGCTTGATGGGAGCAGCGAACGGAACCTTTTTATGAACCAGCCAGGCGAAAAACAGGAAGAGCAAGGCATAGATTGCGATGGCGCTTCCGGTTGCCTTCGGATCCTGCTTTGTCTTCAGTAGATCCGGAACTGCAATCGGCTTTGACTCCAGCACCAGGGGTGGAAGTTTTTTGGGGAAGAAGACATCCATGATGCTGTTCTTCAGCGAGGTGAAGACGCCTTCTTCTTCGATAACAAGATCGGACTCGACCGGTTTGGACTCAAGCTGGAGCGGAGCCTGCTTCACCGGGTTGAAGAGATCGCGGAGGTTCGCGACCAGCGAGGCCCACATGGAGCCTTCCGTCTCTTCGTTCAGCTTTGGAGCATCCTCCAGCGGCTGCAGGATTGGACCTGCTTCCCTGGTTTCCTCATCCGTTGAATTCAGCCAAGTATTCGCCATTTAAGCTGCTGTGCCTCGACGACCGCAAGAAGTCTGTTCCATCTTGCCGCCGCATTCCCGGGAAATCAAACTCTCCCTATCTCGACCGGTCTGCGCCGGCTTGGTACATCTGTGCTGCGAAGGCAGGGCATCTGGCTCCGGAAACAGTTTACAAAGATTAGCCCCGTTCTGCTCGTCTGATTGGACGCGCAGCCCTACCGGTTGGTCTCGCAATTCTGGCAGAAGTTTCCTCTAAGCTCTTGTGATGGAGAGCACCGCAGCCGCTTGCACTCCGCCACAGGCTGGCCCGGATACAATAGATACGATCGGACCCCCGAAAAGCGAGCCAAAGGAAACAATGCCGGACGTAACCGCGAGCAACCCCGAGAACACCCAGACCGAACCTCAGGCAAAGCCCCTGAAGTCGACCCTGAACCTGCCTCAGACCGCCTTCGCCATGAAGGCTAACCTTCCAGTCAATGAGCCGATTCGTCTGGAAGCCTGGCAGAAGCAGGACCTCTATGGGCAGATTCGGTCGGCTCGGGCCGGCGCCCCGAAGTACATCCTGCACGACGGCCCTCCTTACGCCAACGGCGCCATCCACTTAGGACACGCGCTAAACAAGTGCATCAAGGACTTCGTCGTAAAGACGAAGACTATGGCCGGCTACGACTCCCCCTACGTCCCGGGGTGGGACTGCCATGGCCTGCCGATCGAGATCAAGGTCGACGAGCAGCTTGGCCGGAAAAAGCTGGAGATGGACCCGCTTGCCGTCCGCAAGGCCTGCCGCGAGTACGCCCAGAAGTACGTCGACCTGCAGCGGTCACAGTTTGAGCGCATCGGCGTCTTTGGACGCTGGAACTCCCCCTACCTGACCATGTCGCATGCCTACGAGGCTGCCATCGTCGAGACCTTCTACAACTTCTTCGAGAACGACTTCGTCTACAAGGGCCTGAAACCCGTCTACTGGTGCGTCCACGACCGGACTGCACTCGCCGAGGCTGAGATCGAGTACGAGATGCACACCTCGCCCTCGATTTATGTGCGGTACAAGCTTACCAGCGACCCTGCTGCGATCGATCCAGCCCTCGCCGGACTTCCCGTCTACACCATCATCTGGACCACGACACCCTGGACGCTTCCGGCATCGCTAGCCGTAGCTTTTAATCCCGAACTGGACTACGTCGCTCTGCAAAACACCGACGGGAACGTGTACATCATCGCCGAAGCCCTGGCGGAAGCGACCCGTAAGGCCTGCAACCTGGCTGAAGCGAAGGAGATCGCCCGGTTCAAGGGCGACCGGCTGGATCGCGTCACCT
>DASTSJ010000463.1:0-6190 GCA_035760765.1 Edaphobacter sp.
GAAGGTGCTCTATAGGGCGTCGCGGAACCGAACCGTCCGCAAGGAGGCTTGCCTCTGGATTGCCTTCTATTTCGAGACGGAAGATGTGCTGACTTCAGGCGCGCGGGTCAAAGCGATGCGGAACGCGCTGGCACACAAACACTCCTGGCCCGAGCTTCGCCAATGCAAGTTCGAAGAGTCCCGGACCGTGCAGGTTTTGCTGTCCTCCATCTGGGACGACGTGGATCGTCGCTTGAGCCAGTTGAGGCAGGCGCAGGAGTTGGTCAACGAAGACCCCGAGATACTGCGTGGGACACCCGTCATTCGGGGAACCCGCATCCCGGTGTACGACGTTGCCAGCTTGGTGGATGCCGGGACGCCAGCCGAGGAATTGCGGGAGCTTTACCCGAAGCTCACGCCGTCACAGATCGAGTTGGCTTCGATCTATGCGAAAGCGAACCCACAAAGAGGCCGCCCACGGCGTCGGCACCTGCCGAAAAGCCTGTCGGTCTCAATTTCCAAGAAGCGACTTCGTAGCTCCTCAATAGGAGGCTAGAAGTTTGCTGAAAATCCTGATCGATGAAAACCTGAGCCCTTCGCTGGCAGCCGACGCACAGCAGAAGGGCTTTCTCTGTTTGCACGTCAACCATCTTGGGAAGACAGGCACCAAAGACTGGGAGCTCAAGCGCATCATCCTCGAGGGAGACTGGACATTCGTTACCAATAACAGCACCGACTTTCGCGGGCCTGCAAATGAGCCAGGCTCTGCGGGCGAATACTCAGACGTACGCCTGCACGCAGGGTTGGTCTGCATCGACTCACCATTTGGCTTGAACCTGGACCTGCAGAAACAAATCTTTGGACTGATCCTCGACGAACTCGCGAAGAATGGCGACCTCACCAACCAGGTATTGCAGGTCGATGTGCGGAAAGATGGTCGAGTGCAACTTGAGCGCTTTGCTCTGCCCGCGGAAGAATCTGACCGCTCCTAAGCGACCCGACTTATTGTTGCGGCGAATGAAGCTCGTTCCGATTCTGACGTCACAGCGACGCAAAGCTTTCCCTGCGTTATCAATCAGGATATCCATGTAAAATGATTGATAGGCGAGGAAGCTATCAATCATGCGTTGGAATTGGCAACAGCCCGACTGGCCCGAATTTCGGTGGGACGAAAGGATCTTTGCCAACGCAGAAGCTGCCTTTCTGCGGAGCGCCGGTGTCCTGGTAGGTTCGGCGAAACACCTCGATGACGACGCTCAACGGCAGCTTCTTGTCGATGTGATGAGCGTGGAGGCGCTGACGACCTCCGAGATAGAGGGCGAGGTGCTGAATCGTGCCAGCGTTCAGTCTTCCATCCAGCGGCAGCTTGGCTTCCTCTCCGACCGCCGCAAAGTGCAACCGGCGGAACAGGGCATCTCCGAACTGATGGTCGATCTGTATCGCGGCGTGGAAGAACCACTCACCGAGAACCGGCTTTGCTCCTGGCACCGCATGGTGGTATCCGGAAGGACAGACCTCCGTGATGTGGGCCGTTATCGTAGCAGCGGGGAGCCCATGCAGGTCGTCTCCGGGGCCAGCTACGCGCCCAAAATCCACTTCGAGGCGCCGCCTTCCACGCGCGTGCGCAAGGAGATGAAGCGATTTCTCGAGTGGTTCAATCGCACCGCGCCGGGCACGGACTCTGCGTTGCCCGCGCTGACACGTGCTGGCATTGCCCACCTCTACTTCGAATCTATCCATCCCTTTGAAGACGGGAATGGGCGCATAGGGCGAGCGGTTGCAGAAAAGGCGCTCGTCCAGGGATTTGGGCAGCCTATCATCATCGCCCTGGCGCGTTCCATCCTTGCGCATCACGCCGACTACTACCGGGCACTGGAAGAAGCGAACAAGCGCAATGAGGTGACCAAATGGCTGCGCTGGTTTGCTGCCATTGCCCTCGAAGCGCAGTATCGAACCCTCGCGCAGATCGAGTTTGTCATTCACAAGACGAAGTTGCTCGATCTCGTGCGGGGACGCATCAATGCACGGCAGGAGAAGGTGCTACTCCGGATGCTTCGAGAAGGGCCGGAAGGATTCGAGGGTGGGATGAGCGCGAAAAAATACAGCTCCATCGCCGAGACGCCTCCCGCGACCACGACACGCGATCTGGCGGGGCTGGTGGAAGTGGGCGCTCTGGTGCGTTCAGGAGAGTTGAAACACACGCGCTATGCGCTGAACATCCCTGCATTGAATCTTCCCACGGTGACGATCGATGAGGCCGGAAGAGTGTTGTTCTCTCGTTCGATCAAGTAGCGGATCGAAGGTTACAAATTCCGCGCTTGCGTGACTGGACTGATGGACGCTTATTTCCACGTTCAAAAGCTGTAATGCTTCATTAAAGGGAGGAATCTCCTCCTTGTCTCAGACGCTGCGCGTCTTCCGCCACCCTCCTCTGCGGGACTTTCCCTCCCGCAACGCCCTCCCTGTAAATCCTGTGCGCTGACGCGCACTCGATAAGGAAACCAAACCTCGCTGAGGGCGCTGCCCTGGCGCAGCGACAAGGGGTTTCCCCAATCTTCCGCGCTTCGCTTGTGCAGACCTTCGCTGCGCTCGCCCTCCGCTTTGCTCCGGGTGGGGAGACCCCTCCCCTTGCGCTTTGCCGCCCCGCCTTCGCCAGGAGGCGTTCGGCATGTAGGTACATGCCGCGCACGGCATGAAAGGCAAAAGCAAAGGAGCCAAAACCATGAACAGCGTAGATACCGCAAACAGCGTTGCCACCATCGACAGCAAGAAGCCCAACACCAAGCAGGAACTCATTGCCGCCAACATCAAGCTGCTGATTGAGCAGTTGGAGGCTGGACACTCCGAAGCCCTCACCAACTACCTCACCGCCATGAGCCGTTTCCATACCTATTCCTTTGGGAACGTGTTGGAAATTGCGCGGCAAATGCCGACGGCCACCAGAGTCGCCGGGTTCTGGACATGGAAGAACATGGGACGCAGCGTAAAGGCTGGACAGAAAGGCATTCGCATCCTTGCTCCCATTGTTGGCGTTCGCCGCAAGAAGGATGAGGAAGCCCACAAGGACATCACCAAGCAGAACGAGCGGGTATTGCTCGGCTTCCGCAATGCCTACGTGTTCGATATCTCGCAGACCGAGGGCGTAGACCTGCCGGAAATGCGCGAAGTCTCCGGCGACCCCGGCGAGAACTTGGAGCGGCTGGCCGCGTTCGTTCAGAGCAAGGGCATCCAGCTTGTGTATACCGAAAAGATTGCTCCCGCGCTCGGCATAAGCTACGGCGGACGCATCGCCATTCTGCCGGGACAGTCGAAGGCCGAAACCTTTGCCACGCTGGTCCATGAGACGGCGCACGAACTGCTGCACAAGGCAGAACGCCGCACCGCCACCACCAAGACGGTACGCGAGACCGAGGCCGAAGCCGTGGCATTTGTTATCGGCAAGGCTGCGGGACTGGTGACGGGTTCGGCTTCTGCCGATTACATCCAGCTCTATCATGGCAACGCTTCACTGTTGGCCGAATCACTGGAAGTCATCCAGCACACCGCCAGCGTCATCCTTGCCGCATTGGAGCCGCCCCTTGCGGACGGAGCCGCCACTGACGAACTCGCGGAGGTGGCGGCATGAACACTCTACTTGCCATCTTGCAGAAGGCGGGAGGCTGGCGTCCCAGCCTCTACCTCAAAATCGAAAACCCGCCTTACATGCCGCTGGTGATTGAAGCCGTGGACGAGTCCGGCCCGTTGGGACTTCCTGCTATCTCTGTCTGTCACTACGGCGAACAGAACGGCGATGCCATGCGCGACCCCGAAATGTGCTTCGAGATTGGCTTCGCGGGAGGCGCACACCTGATTCCGTTCACATGGCGAAACGACTACGCCGGAGTGGAGCAGGTTTCTCGCGCCATCATCCACGGCCAATATGTGGCGCTGCTCCCGTTGCAGCAACAGCACGAGAAGTTTGCGCAGATGTGGGACAGGAACCTGCGTTCGCAGGGTTTCCTTGAAGCCTTCACCGACCGCTGTGTTCTCGGCTAGTCCGCTCCTGTTGGAGCGGACTCCTGCCAGACGTGTCCGCTCCCTGACCTTCAACCCGCAACCGCTCGAAAGGAGCCTTGTCATCATGGAAACCCAAGTCGTCAATGCCACTGAGTACCGCAATGTTTCCTTGTCCCTGCTAAATGAGTCCACCATCAACCCGCGCCGCACGTTTGACGATGCCGCCTTGAAGGAGTTGGCAGAATCCATTCGTACTCAAGGTGTCCTCTCGCCGTTGCTGATGCGGCCTCTTACGGAGAACGGTTTCGAGATCATCGCCGGAGCACGGCGGTATCGCGCCGCGCAGATGGCCGAAGTCCCGACGGTGCCCGTCCGTATCGTCAATCTCTCGAATGCCGAGGCCGTGGAGATGTCCATCGTGGAAAACCTGCAACGCAAGGATGTACACCCGATGGAAGAGGCGCAAGGTTTCCGCGCCTTGCTCGACTTGGAAGAACCCAAGTACAGCATCGAGCAGATCGGTGCGCGTGTGGGCAAAAGCGCCGCGTTCATCGCCCAACGCCTAAAGTTGACCGAGCTTGTCCCGGCTGCCGTCGAAGCCTTCTATGCCGATGCCATCGGCGTAGGCCATGCGCTGCTGTTGGCCAAGCTGCCAGCCGACCAGCAGGAAGCTGCGCTTAAAGCATGTTTCAAGGAGGTATACAACGGTGGCGAGAAGCCCACCCGCGTCTTGTTGCCCGTCCGCAATCTCCAGTTCTGGATTGCTTCCAATGTCCTGCTGATGCTCAAGGATGCGCCGTTCAACAAACGCGATGCACAGCTTGTGCCTACGGCTGGAAGCTGTGCCGATTGTCTCAGGCGAACGGGACATAACAAGTTGCTGTTCGGCGATGACCTTGGACGGCACGGCGACCAATGCACCGACCCCACCTGCTACCACGCCAAGCTGCAAGCGCATATCGCCAAAACCATTGCCGCGAAGCCGGAGTTGGTGCAGATCAGTACGGCCTATGGAGCGCAGAAGGAGGGCAGCCCCGTCCTGCCGCGCAACAAGTACACCGCGATCCGAGACGAAAAGCCGAAGTCCACGGACGAGGCCAAGCGCCCGGAGTTCAAGGTGTGCAAGTTCACCACCGAGGCGATCATTACGGAAGGCGCGGACCTTGGCACCATCCACAAGGTATGCGCCAATCCCGAGTGCCCGGTGCACCACCCGAAGCAGAAGACCGACCGCGACGAACAGCGTTGGAAAGTGGAACAGGAGAAGCAGAGAAGGGAGCAGGCCATTGCGAATACAACCGGTCTCCGCGTCCTCTCCGCTATCGGCGCAGCCGTGCCCGTTCGCTTGCTGAAGCGCGACCTGCTCTTCATCCTTGAGCGGCTGGTTTGGTCATGGACGAGTCGCGCATCGAAACTTTGGCACGGCAGCATGGCATCCGGCAGAAGCGGGACGAGGGAGGCTTGCAGAAAACCTTCGCCGCCTATCTTCGCCGTGCAGACGAGGGCACTCTGTCCCGCCTGCTGGTGGAGGCAAGCATCCTGCTGGCGGCATCGCGGGGCAATCCGGCCGCCACCTTGAAGGACGCGGCAACAACCTACAAGGTGGACACCGATGCCATCGCCGCTAAGGTCAAACAGGAGTTTGCTGCGAAGGAGAAGGCCAGGAAGACGGTGCAGCCCGCTGGAAAGCCGAACAGGAAAGCTGCGTGATCGTTTGCGAGACGCAACTTGAGGGACGGCCATGCCGTCCCTCTTCTGTTTCTAAAAAACGGCAGGGGAACACGTGCCGTTTCCCCCTGCACCCTCTTCGCCTTACTCCCGGCCTTCGCTCGCCGGCCGCGCGCCCGGAGTCCAGTTCCTCCTCCGGGACCTTCCCCGATTCGAGACCATCTCCTACGACATACTCGAACTGCTCATGATCTAGGCCGAGGGCCGCGATGTGTTGAAGCCGGAACTAAAGTCGCAAGATCGGCAACATTGCGCACCCGTTGCTGAAGCAAAGAGATACCTCGGTTTAGATGTGCGCGGAAATATCCTTCGAGATCATCCGCATCCAGATCATCTTGATACATTCGCTGACGGAGCAATGCCATAAATAGCGCATCGTATTCACCGAGCAGTGTGTACCGATTGAATTCACGATCTTCTTCAGCAAATTCGTTTGGGTTCGGCACTTTGGGTTCTTCAAGAGAGAGGCAAAAACCCATCCTGCAAA
>DASTSJ010000464.1:0-6147 GCA_035760765.1 Edaphobacter sp.
ACCGGCGAGCTCAACCGTGCCAAAGACCAACTGAAGAGCAACATGGTGATGGGACTCGAAAGCGGCTCCAGCAGAATGGCAAACCTGGCAAGACAGCAGATGTACTTCGGCCGATTCTTTGGCATCGAGGAGATCACCTCCGAGATCGAGTCTGTAACCCCGGACGACATCCAGAAGCTCGCATGCGAGCTCTTCCGACCCGAGACCATGGCGGTGGCCCTGCTCGGAAATCTCGGCGAGATGAAGGTGGACCGCTCCGACATCAATTGCTGATAAAGTTTTGATTGATTGGCACTACGCAGGACACGAGGAAGATGATGAAGGCAGAGGTTCAGCAGACGAAGGGTCAGGATCCACAGAAGATTGCAGGTCGCTTCGAAGAGGGGTTCACCCTGATTGAGCTATTGATCGTCATGTCCGTCATGCTGATCCTTATGACACTCGCTGTCCCTCAAATGCTGAAGCTGACCAAGCAGGCCCATGAGACCTCGGCGATTCAGTCGGTCCGCACGATCGTACAGGCGGAGCTGCAGTACAACTCCATGTACCCGGCCAACGGTTTTGCCTGCTCGCTCGCGCAGCTGGGTGGCGATCCCAAGTCCGGTCCGCCCTCCGCGCAGGCAGCCCAGTTGATTGACGTGGGCCTGGCTACCGGCAACAAGGCTGGCTACACCTTCGCAATCACCAACTGCAACAAGGTGACGGTAAACAACCAGGATATGTACACCTCCTATGAGGTGACCGCCGTACCGACGTCTGTCGGGAAGTCCGGCGACCGGGGTTTCTGCTCTGACGAAAACAATCGCATCACCTTCGACCCGGCGGGTGGCACCAACTGCACGCAGCCTATTCAGTAATGCATCGGCGAGTTCTCCTTCTGCTGGTTGCTGCATTCTGTGCACCGTTGTGCGCCCGAGCACAGGACGCCGATACCCTGCTACGCCGCGTTGACGAACACTACAACCGGCTGAAGTCGCTCCGCGCCCAATATACGGAGCACTACGCCGGAATGGGCATCGATCGGACGGAGTCAGGAACTCTGCTGCTCAAAAAGCCGGGCCGCATGCGCTGGAGCTACGACCAGCCGGCAGGAAAGCTTTTCGTGCTCGATGGAAAGTTCGCCTGGTTTTACACTCCCGGCGACGCGCAGGCTCAACGTACGCCGGCCAGCCAGCTCGACGACCTTCGCAGCCCGCTCCGCTTTCTGCTGGGTCATACCCAGCTCAAGAAGGAGCTGGTCAACGTCAGCGTGACTGAAGACAGCCACGGCATCCACATTGCGGGTGTACCCCGGGGGATGGAGCAGCGAATTCGGCGCCTGACGCTGGACGTCACCGCCTCGGGCCAGATCCAGCACATGAAACTCGAAGAGCTGGACGGAGCCACCACTGAGTTCGACTTCTCCGGGGTGCAGGAGAATGTACCTACACGAGAGGCCGACTTTGTCTTCTCACCCCCTGCCGGCGTCTCAGTCGTCGATGCCCTTCCACCCGTGTAGAACCGCCCTTTTATCTTCTCTTCACCGAACAGCCGGAGCATCGTCCTGAGTGTCTTCTCTGGAAACAGGAAGAGTTAGACTCTATAGAAGCAGACTAAGAAGGGATTGCGCGCGGCCGCGGGCTGCGCAGAAGGTAACGATGCTAACTTCTACAATCAATATTCTGTCAACGGATGAGTTCTTCTGCGCCGTTCACGAGCTTGCCCCAAAGATCGCCGTCTTCGACTGCGACGGTACGCTGTGGTCCGGAGACGCTGGATCCTCTTTCATGAAGTGGTCAGTGGCAACCGGTCTTGTCTCGCGTGAGGCCGCCGACTGGATCGACGCCCGCTATCGCGCATACCACCGCAACGAGGTCTCAGAGATTGCGATCTGCGGCGAGATGGTTCAGCTCTACCAGGGTCTTCGCGAAGATGAAATGCGGCGCGCAGCGCGCGACTTTTTCGCCAGCCAGATCGAAAAGAACATCTTCCCCGAGATGCTGAAGCTGGTCAACGAGCTGCGCTCGCGAGGGGCCGATATCTGGGCCGTCAGCTCTACCAACGACTGGGTGATCGAAGAAGGCGTCCAGCGGTTTGGCATTCCCGCCAACCGCGTCCTTTGTGCACGCGTCGAGATCAGAAACGGTATCGTATCCGACCGGCTGGTGGATGTGCCTACGGATGAAGGCAAAGTTATCTCTCTGGAACGCGCAGGGATCACTGCACCTGATGCTGTCTTCGGAAACTCCATTCACGACGCCGCGATGCTTTCGATCGCTCGCCGTGCCTTTCCTGTCAACCCGACCTCCGGGTTGATCGAACAGAGCAATCAGGCTGGATGGCATGTTTACTACCCCGCGTCCGTAGCGGCCAGTCAGCCATAATTTGACAGCATTCAGCGGCGGCTTGACGTCTAATAGTTAGAGACTGGTGAAAGAGCCTATTCGCAAACTGAGGGACCAACAGAACGCATCTGCTGCGTCGAAGCCGGTGAGGCTGGTAGCGGCCGGGCTGATTGTCCGCGACGGCGAGTCCGGTCTGGAAGTGCTCGTCTGCCAGCGCAAGCCAGATCAGCCCATGAGCCTCAAATGGGAGTTTCCAGGCGGTAAGATCGAGATGGGCGAGACAGCCGAAGCTGCGCTGGCCCGCGAGTTGGATGAAGAACTGGGCATCCGGGCGACGATCGGCAAGCGCATCGCACGAATCCGCCATAAGTATCGGAACGGTGGAACGATTGATCTTCAGTTTTTTCTGGTTCGTGAGTTCACCGGCCCGATTGAGAATCGGATCTTCAATGACATGCGCTGGTCTTCGCTGGAAAAACTTCCTGAGTTTGACTTTCTTGCCGCTGACCTCGGCCTGATCCGCGATCTATCCGAAGGAAAGCTGATCTAGGTGCTCCGAAGGCCTGGTGCGCAGGTTACCTGACGTAATGCCTTAGTGAGCGCCATGCAGGCCGTTCCACATCAGCACGACGGACAGACAGATCACGATGATCGTCGTCAGCCAAGCCACTATGTTGAACCAGCGCGAGTTTGTATACGTCCCCATCAGCTCCGGCCGGTTCACCAGCCGGAGCATAAAGATCAGCACCACCGGAAGAAGGATACCGTTGAGCACCTGTGACCCGATGATGACGTTGATCAGCGGAAAATTCGGGATCAGCACGACCGCCGCTCCAAGAGCGAGCAGCAGCGTGTAAAACCAGTAAAAGAACTTCGCGTCCTTAAAGCTCTTATCGAGGCCGCTCTCCAAGCCAAGTCCTTCGCAAACCGTGTACGCCGTCGATAGCGGGAGAATGCAGGCAGCGAACAGCGACGCATTGAACAGCCCTGCCGCAAACAGGATGAAGGCATACTGGCCAGCCAGAGGCTTCATCGCATCGGCTGCATCGGAAGCCTCTGCGATATTCCGCATGCCATGTGTGTAGAGGGTAGCCGCACACGCAACGATGATGAACCAGGCGACGACGTCAGTAAAGATGGACCCGACGATTACATCCAGCCGCGAGTGCTTATACTGCCGGACGTCAATTCCTTTCTCCACAATCGAGGACTGCAGGTAAAACTGCATCCAGGGCGTGATCGTTGTGCCGATGATGCCGACCGTGATGTAGACGTAGTTGCGGTCGCTCCACACTCTGCGTCCCGGAACCCTTACGGTCTGCACGATCGCCTCGTGCCAGTTTGGGCTGCTTAGCACTCCGGCAAAGATATAGGCGATGTACACCGTGCTGGCCAGCAGAAAGACCTTTTCGACGCTTTTGTAGTCCCCTTTTACGACCAGCACCCACACAATCAATGCACAAAGAGGCACGCTGACGTACTTGCTGACGTGAAAGAGCTGCATGCTTCCGGCGATGCCCGAAAACTCCGCCATGACATTGCCGAAGTTCACAATGACCAGCAGTATCATCACGAAGAACGTGATTCGCAGGCCGAATTCTTCGCGGATCAGATCACTCAGGCCCTTGCCGGTGACGACCCCCATGCGGGCGCACATCTCCTGCACGACGATCAGAGCTAGAGTGATCGGAATGATTGTCCACAGCAGTTTGTATCCGTATTGCGCCCCCGCTTGCGAGTAGGTGAGGATTCCACCGGAGTCGTTATCCACATTGGCCGTGATGAAACCCGGGCCGAGAACGGCGAACAGCAACATCAGCCGATTTCTCCATTTACGCCACAGTGTCATCCAAGCCCCTTACCCACCATCGAGAGGACAGTATCCGACCGGCCGATTGAGCGCCAGCCCTGAAATGTTAAGCAGAGCCGGGTCAATTCCCGGCTCTACCAGAGTAACCCGTTTTCTGATGAAGCGGCTCTACTCGATTCCAAGCCGCTTCCAGATTGCATCCACCTTGGCTTTCACCACTGGATCCATCTCCAGCATCTGCGGCCATGGGCGCTCGAATCCCTCCGCTTTCCACTTACGCGTTGCATCGATCCCCATCTTGCTCCCAAAGTTGGGCAAACGGCTAGCATGGTCGAGCGAGTCGACCGGGCCCAGGGTGAACTGGATATCACGCTCCGGGTCGATGTTGTTGGTCGTCCGCAGCACCACCTCTGCGAGATCATGCACATCGCAGTCTTCATCCACCACGATGATGCACTTGGTGAACATGGCCTGCCCCATCGCCCAGATACCGTTCATCACCTTACGTGCCTGCCCGGCGTAGGACTTCCGGATCGAGACGATCATCAGGTTGTGGAAGACGCCTTCTGCCGGAAGGTTCACATCCCGGATCTCAGGCAGAGTCAGCTGCATCAGGGGAAGGAAGATTCGCTCGACCGCCTTCCCCATCCATGCGTCCTCCATAGGGGGCTTTCCGACCAAGGTCGCAGCGTACACCGGATCTCGCCGATGCGTGATACAGGTGATATGGAACACTGGGTAATCGTCCTGCATGGTGTAGAAGCCGGTGTGATCGCCAAATGGCCCCTCGGTCCGCAACTCTCCCAGCTCAACGTATCCCTCCAGGATGTACTCAGCGTGTGCCGGGACCTCCAGATCGACCGTCTCAGCCTTGACCAGTTCGACGGGCTTCTGACGCAGAAATCCGGCGATGATGTACTCCTCAACCTCAGGAGGTGCCGGGACGATGGCGCTGAACGTCGTCGCCGGGTCCGTACCAATGGCCACCGCGACCTCCATACGCTGGTTCCTGATCTTGCCGAGCGTCACCTGCGGAATCGTCTCGAGTGACCCTGCGGTGGTCGTGCCGCCAGCAGTAAGCGCCATCAGGTCAACGGCAGCCGAGTCGCTTTGCGAGGCCGACCGCAGACGGTCACGCATGTGTTCCGCGGCAACCTTCTGGCGTTGCCAGTGCATGCCGGTCGTTCTGCTGTCGTAGACCTGCATCCGGTACATGCCTACGTTTCGCTTGCCGGTCTTGGGATCACGCGTGATGACGCAGGGCAGCGTGATGAACTTACCGCCATCCTGCGGCCAGGTCTTGAGGATAGGCAGCCTGCTCAGGTCTACCTCATCACCACGCAGGATCACCTGCTTGCAGGGAGCATCTTTGGCAGAGATAACCTTCGGGAAAAACGATCCGACCTCTGCCAGCTTGGGAAGCATCTTCAGCTTGTCCATCAGGCCAACAGGAGTCTCAGGCTTAAGCAGGATTCGTATGCGGTCGGCGATGGAATCCAGCGAATCGGTCTCGAGCGCCAATTTCATCCGGCGGTCGCTGCCGAACTGATTCATGAGCACACGGGCGCCGGGATGGCCCTTGACCTTCTCAAAGAGCAGTGCAGGACCACCGGCTTTCGATGTGCCCTTGCCCATCTTTGCCGCACGGTCTGCGATCTCAGCCATCTCCAGAACGGGATCGACCTCAACCGCGATGCGCTTGAGTTCACCGGCTTTATGTAGCGTGTTGATCCAGTCTCGCAGGTCGTTGTACGCCAATGCTTTCTCCTGCCGCATGGCAATGCGGTCCGTTGTCTATGGTAAACGGACCGCATGGGAGACGCAGAAGCTCACAACGCTGGTATCAGAGTTTTACAAAGATCTTTTTGTGCCACAGAATCCAGTTGGGAATAAAGCACACCAGCACAAATGCAATCGCGAACGCAACCGACGTGTTGTTGGTCGATCCATTGCTGGCAAAGATGTGCCAGTAGATCCACCGCCCTGCTGTCAGTGGTTTGCCATCCGGCGCGG
>DASTSJ010000465.1:0-16317 GCA_035760765.1 Edaphobacter sp.
GAGGTGAGTTGATACGTCTCCTCCATCCCGGTGCCAAGCGGGCCTGCTCCGATGAGGACGACCACGTCGCCAGCGCGCACAGGCGGCGTCGTTTGGCCTTTGATTGCGGCGATGGCGGCCGTTTCCGAGACGAAGACGCGCGCTGGGCCTGTCTTTCGGTAGACGCCGTCGGCATCGAGCACGCTCGGGTCGATCGCCGTCGCCTTCACGACGGAGCCTTCGGGAGCGAGGTTGCCGACGGGGAAGCAGACCGTGGGCGTGAGGCCGCGCGCACGGGCACGATCCGGAGAGAAGATGACGTCGTCAGGGTCGACGCCGTCGAGCGTGCGCAGCATCTGCTTCAGGGCGCGTCGGCGCTCACTCTGCTCCCACCAGTTGAGGTTCTCATCGAGGGTTTCGCCGGTGACGGTGCGGACGGAGGTGTCGAGCAGGCCGGCGCTGCGAAGGTGAAGCATGACCTCGGGGACTCCGCCGGCGAGAAAGACCTGCACGGTAGCGAAGTTCTGCGGGCCGTTGGGAAGAGCGTCGACGAGACGGGGAATGTGCCGATTGATCTCGGTCCAGTCTTCGCGTGTGGGGCGGCGGCGGCCTGCGGCGTGCGCGATGGCGGGGATGTGGAGCAGGAGGTTGGTGGAGCCTCCGAAGGCTGCGTGAACGACCATCGCGTTGCGGATGGATGCGTCGGTGATGACGTGATTGGTCTCGACGCCAAGGTGTGTCATGCGAAGCATGGCGCGTGCCGAGCGCACGGCGCTGTCGAGCCAGATGGGCTGGCCGGATGGCGCGAGCGCGGAGTGAGGGAGGGCGAGACCGAGAGCTTCGCCGACGACCTGCGAGGTGGCTGCGGTTCCGAGGAACTGGCATCCTCCGCCGGGAGTAGCGCAGGCGCGGCAGCCCATCTCGGCGGCGTACTCAAGCGTGATCTGGTGCTTGGCGTAGCGCGCGCCGATGGTCTGAACTTTGCCTGCGTCTTCTCCTTCGTCGGCCAGCAGGGTTACGCCGCCCGGAACAAGGATGCTGGGATAGGTTCCGCAAGCGGCGAGCGCCATCATCATGGCGGGCAGGCCCTTGTCGCACGTGGCAATGCCCATGACGCCTTTTCGTGTGGGGAGAGAACGGATGAGGCGTGAGAGGACAACGGCGGCGTCGTTGCGGTAGGGCAGCGAGTCCATCATGCCGGGCGTGCCCTGCGTGCGGCCGTCGCAGGGATCGGTGCAGGCCCCGGCGAAGGGAATGGCGTGGAGATTGCGGAACTCGCGAGCGGCTTCGGCGACGAGCAGGCCGACCTCCCAGTGGCCGGTATGGAAGCCGAGCGCGATGGGGGTTCCGTCCTGCGCGCGAAGACCGCCGTGCGTGCTGAGGATGAGGAACTCGGGATCGAGGAGGCGGGCTGGCTCCCATCCCATGCCGGCGTCCTGGCTGAGGCCGAAGAGATTTCCGGAGGGCTGGGTGAGCAGCATTTCGGGCGTAATGGGGAGCGCGCCCTGCGGCCCGGGAGCGTGGGTCTTGAGCGTGTCGAAGAGAGATGTGGAGCTATCGAGAACGCTGGAGACAGAGATGGAGGATTGCTTCATATCAGTTTGTTCTCGCGGTTTGCGGCGCTGTGCGAGGGAGCGCGAGGGTGAGCAACGCAGATGCCATCAGAGAGAGCGACATCAGCAGGAAGCCTGGTCGCGAGCTATGCGTTACGGCTTCGAGAAGGCCGACGAGGTAGCTTCCGACGAAGGCACCGAGAGCGCCGGAGCTGTTGACCAGAGCGAGGACCTCGGCGGTGACGTTATTGGGCAGGCGCTCAGGGATGATGGCGAAGAAAGGACCATAGGGAGCGTACATGCATCCGCCAGCGATGATGAGGCAGACGAAGGCGGCGGTGAAGCTGATGTCGGCGAGGAAGAAGGAGCCGAGCATGCCGATGCCTGAGAGAAGAAGAAAGGGCCAGACGAGCTTCTGACGGTCGAGGCTTTTATCTGACAGATGGGATGCGACCATCATGAGGAGGATCGCTGCCAGATACGGGATCGCAGAAAGAAGTCCCGTCTGGCCCATGGAGAGCGAAGCGCCGTGGCGAACGATGGTTGGGAGCCAGAGGACAAATCCGTAGACGCCGATGCTCCAGGCGAAGTATTGCAGCGAGAGAAGGAGGACGTCCTTGCGCAGGAGTGCCTGGCGCACGGACTTGACCGGCTCGATCGTGATCTGCTCATCGCTGAGTCGCTGCTCGAGGACCTCGGCTGCTTCATTACCGAGCCAGCCGGCCTGCGATGGGTGGTCATGGATGATGAGGATCCAGATGAGGGCCCATACGATGGAGGGGATGCCTTCGAGGATGAAGGTCTTTTGCCAGCCGACGGCCTGGATGAGGTAGCCGGTGATGGCCGACATCCAGAGGACGGTGACGGGGTTGCCGAGGATGAGCAGGGCGTTGGCGCGGGAGCGCTCGCTGCGCGTGAACCAGCGCGTGAGCAGAAGCATCATCGAGGGCAGAATGACGCTTTCGGCGATGCCGAGTAGAAAACGGTCGATGGCGAGGAGCCAGAAGTGGCGGATGACGCCTGTCAGCGCCGCGAGGCTTCCCCAGACGATGAGAGCGGTGAAGACGAGCCAGCGCGCGCTGCGCGTTCTGGCAAAGGTGGCGCCGGGGATCTGGAAGATGAAGTAGCCGAGGAAGAAGAGCGCGCCGAGAAGCGAGGTCTGCGCTCCCGTGATGTGGAGTGTCTGCGCGAGTCCGGCGGCGGCTCCGAAGCCGTAGTTGGCCCGATCCAGATAGGCGAGGCTGTAGGTGATGAAGGCTGCCGGAAGGACATAGGTCCAGCGGCGCTTGAGGTGTGCTGCCGTTTTGCTATCTGGCTCGTGCGAGGTAGTGTCGCTCGAGATCGGGTCCAGGTTCGAGTTCGGGGAAGAGTGAATCAAGTCTTGAGAATTCTTTCGTGGAGATGCGGATCAGCTCATGTACCAGCCGCCGTTCAGGTTGATGGTCTGGCCGGTAATGTAGCTGTTGGTGGCGAGTAGCGTGACGGCCTCGGCGACCTCTTCAGCGCGGCCGAAACGTCCGACGGGGATGAGGTCGGGCCGGATGTTCCTGTTGTTGCGGATCATCTCTGTCTCGATGAGCGCGGGCGCGATGGCGTTCGAGGTGATGCCTTCCTTCGCGAGCAGATTGGCGTAACTGTGCATCAGGCCGTGCATGCCGGCTTTGCTGGCGGCGTAGTGTGGGCCTATGACTCCACCCGTCTGTGCGGCGACGGATGAGATGAAGATGAGGCGTCCCCACTGCTGCTTTCGCATGGTCGGCAGAACAGCCTGCGAGACGAGAAAGGCCGAGGTGAGATTGGTCGCCAGTGTGTGGTGCCAGTCGGCAAGGTCGAGTTCAAGGAAGGGCTTTGTGGGGTTGATGCCGGCGTTGTTGACGAGGATGTCGATCTCGCCGAGCTCGCCCTGGATGGTGGCCAGCATCCGATTGACGTCGGCGGGGGCGGAGACGTCGGCCTGGACGGCGATGGCACGACGTCCGAGCTGCTGAATGGAGCGGACGCCGTCGAGTGCCTCCTGCTGCGACCGGAGGTAGTTGACTGCAACGTCGCATCCCGCACGCGCGAGTGCGAGAGCGGCTGCGCTGCCGATGCCTCGTGAGGAGCCAGTGACGAGAGCGATCTTCCCGGTAAGTGGCAGAGCTGAAGGTTCCATTTCCTGACCAGAGCGCGAAGCGGATCTTCGCTTTCCTGTTTTATCCCCAACGCACGTTTACCAAGGCTAACGCGGCTGATACTGCTGGACAAGTCTCTGACGTCTGCCCATCCTGACGCATACGTGCGCAGTAGCAGTACACGAGAGGGAACCGAGCTTTCCTGCGTGGGGAGGAGCATGGAGTCATGAGACCCGTGAACGGCAGTTTGCGTTTCATGTCGCTGCCAGTTTCAGCAGGGGATGCGTTCAACAGAGAGGCAAGAAGAGAAAGCAGCCTCCCTGCAGATCCGTGGATCTGCAGGGAGGTTACGGCCTCCTGAACCGCCTGAAGCGAGGTGTAGCGCGGCGCATAGCCTAGCAGCCTTTGCGCCTTGGCGATGCTGCAGTTGGGGGAATGCGCGATGTGGTCCCAGGTGGCGCGCGCGTCTTTTTCGCTGACGGTTTCTTTCCACTGCTCCCAGGCCAGAAAGGTGAGGTTGGCAGGATGGCCGAACCATGCGCTCATACGCTCCGCGAAGCCTCGGAGGGTTAGTGCAGCGGGGGAGACGATATGGAAGCTCTCGCCGATGGCAACACTGCGATGAGTCATTGCGAGGAGAAACGCCTGCCCCACATCACTGGCGTGTACGTGGTGGACGGTCTCCATTCCCAGATTCGGCAGGCAGACGGCCTGTCCCTCGGCAAGCTTTGCAAAGACGTCGGGGTTGAAGTTGGCCTGGGGGTTGACGGGGTTCCAGCCGGCGCCGACCAGGTGCCCCGGATGGAGAAGGGTTGCAGGAAAGTTGTGGCGACGTGCTTGAGAGAGCAACAGCCTCTCGATCGCAAGTTTGCGGATTCCATAATCGCCAAAGGGATGTCGTGGAGCATCTTCTGTCGTAGGCACCTCGGTGCTGTGTCCGTGCGTCCAGATGGTTCCGCAGTGGAGAAAGTGCTGGATGCGTCCCCGGAGTGCACTGACGAGTTGCTCTGCGCTGTCAGGGTGATAGCAGGTGAGGTCGATGACGACTTCCGGGTCCAGGCTGGCGACCCTCTCCCCAAAGGTTCCAGCCTTCTCTTCCGCCTCGCGGTCGACTGTAATATGGCGCACCGAATTCCAGGCTTGGTGCGGACAGTAAGGCTTCTTCAAGCCTCGAGTGAGGCAGAGGACATCGTGACCTGCCTCTACAAGCTGGGGAGTGAGGTAGGTGCCGATATGGCCTGTTCCACCGATGATGGCGACGCGCATGGATATTCCCCTTGAGGCGTCCATTGTATTGGGACGCTGGTGTTCCGGACGCAAGATGAGCTTACGGAGGAACGCGGAGAATCTGACAGACCACCGTTTCTCTCCGTGTCTGCGTCGGAGGGGAATTTCCATCGTGGCCTTGGAGATGAACGTGGGCGAGCTGCACTCGATGGAACACCGGGCAGGTGGGACTCTGAGTTGTTTATTTTATTGGTGGACCTGATCGGGATCGAACCGATGACCTCTTCCATGCCATGGAAGCGCGCTCCCAACTGCGCCACAGGCCCACTGTGGGGGGACTTCCTTATTTTCTGTCAGGAGGGTGGTTTCGTCAAACTTCACGGGAACTTCGGTGCTTGCACTGGTGTCTAAGTCTTTAGAGTGAGCGAGCACTCGGCCGCCGGCGGCGTACGTTGATTCCTCTGTGCACTGTTTGCAGTGCATTTGCCATGCGTTGTATGAACGTTTTAGTGTAGAGGTCACCCGAATGCAGGTGGGTACGTACTTGGGAAATCTGACCAGCGCGATTGGCATCACCACGGAAGAGGCGGCTCTTGTCGCCGATCTAAAGGCCGGCAGTGAAGAGGCCTTCGGCATTCTTATTGCCCAATATCATCAGCCTCTATACTCCCTGATCGCTCGCAGCCTCACCGATCCCGCCGACGCAGCCGATATTACGCAGGAAGTTTTTATCAAGGTCTTCCGCAGCATTCGCGGCTTTCATGGAGAGTCGAGCCTGCGGACCTGGTTGTACCGCATTGCGCTGCATGAGGCTTCCAATCAGCGTCGCTGGTGGTCGCGGCACAAGCGGCAAGAGCTTACGATCGATTCCAGCCTGGATTCGTCGAATACGGACGAAGAAGGCTTCTCGCTGGGAGCGACGCTGGCCGACCGGGGGATCTCGCCCTTCGACCATGCTGCGCAGGCTGAATTGCGAGCCCAGGTCGAAGAGGCGCTTCGCCAGCTTCCCGAGGTATTCCGAACGGTCGTGGTCCTGCGGGAGATCGAAGGCTTCGCCTACGAAGAGATCGCAGAGATTCTCAACGTAAATGTGGGCACCGTGAAATCCCGGTTGACGCGCGGTCGTTCCGCGCTTCGCGCTCTCCTCACAGATCAGCTGAACAAACCTGCTACTTCCACAGCTTCTTTCCCATCCAACATGCATGGCCGCACTGTCTCCGGTGCGGAGATGGTGACGAGATGAACTCCCCTGATTGCAGTCAAATACGGTCCTCTTTTTCGCCCTATCTGGATGGAGCGGTCGATGGACGGCAGATGCAGGCCATCGGGCAACATCTGGAGGAGTGTTCCGAATGTCGAAGCGAGTTTGAGATGCTGCGGCTCATGCAGAGCTCACTGTCCTCGCTAGGACCGGCACGTGCGCCCGCCGACATGGGGACACGTCTGCGCGTCGCCATCTCGCATGAGATTGCTGCACGCAGGCGGAGTTGGAGAGATGTGCTTACGCTCAAGTGGGAAAACACGTTTCGCCCGTGGGCGGTTCAGGTCTCTGCCGGGGCGGCGTGCTCTGTCGCACTGGTTGGCACCATCATGGTTTTGCTGGGAGTCTTTGGTGCACCGCAGCCTGTCATGGCGAACGATGAGCCGCTGGGAGCGATGACCTCGCCGCACTACCTGTACTCCGCCGTGATGCCCAGGCCGATCGTGACCGGTCACGACGACGCTCCGATCATTGTCGAGGCCTTCATCAATGACCGCGGACAGGTCTATGACTACCACATCGTCTCGGGTCCGGAAGACTCCACGGTGCGCAGCCAGGTAGCGGACCAACTCCTGCTGAGCGTCTTCGAGCCCGCCCGGGTCTTCGGGGAGCCGGTTCGCAGCCGCGTCGTCATGACCTTTGCCGGAATCTCCGTGCGCGGATAGCCCAGCCGAGTGGCTGGCTGAACTCTCTTCTTTCCATTCCCTGTGTTGTCGCCGTGGTGCGTGCGCAAACCTTCAGCGCGTATGCCTGCGCGAACGAGCCCGTCCGGCTGGCTGTGCTGCCGTGGCGTTCGCGGTCCAGACCTGTGGGGTCCGCCAGCGCTTGCTCGCGGTGAGGTCAATGCGGAAGGGGTCGCTGGCAGGATGGTCTAGAGGAAGAGCCTTCATCAATCCATCACCTACCGGCGGCACTGCAGCAGCCAGAGCCTGCAGCCGGGGTGCCGTTACATTTCCGCTCAGATGCAGGGAGTAGCCTGAAGCCGTGAAGCTGCCTTCGAGCGTGGCTGGCTCACGTCCGCCTAATTGAAGTGAGACCGGCGAGAGAACAAAGCTGGCTGCCTTCGACGTGGTTGCGGCTGGGGCACGTGACTGTAACGCCACGTCTGCAGGGCGGATGTGAAGATCCTGGGAGAGGAGGGTTGCGGTCGCGCTTGTCGGGCGTCCCTCCGCCGCTGCCGCTGCCGCCTGCTCCAGGGCAGAGAGCGTGCTCAGGGGAGAGGCCGCGTGCGTCTGAGGCAGCGGAGCTTTGAGGCCGGCGTTGGCGACCGTGAACTGTCCCTGCCACTGGTTTGGTGTAGTCGTGGTGGCGGCCGAAGGCGTCCCGCTTCCGGCAAGGCTGCCAAGCGTCATGCTTCCGCTGAGCGTTCCGGTAGCGACCGCATCGCTGGAGACATGGGGAGAGAGCACGCGCAGGCCATACATCAGGGTCGATGCCGGGACGTCATTCGCCCTCAGGTTCAGGGAGGCCTCGTCCGGATGATGAATGTTGGGAATAGAGCCGGTGAGCGTGAGTGCCGCGGCTTGGGAGGATGAGGACGGCGGCCAGCTGCAGCGGATGTCCTGCAATGCGTGGAAGATTCCTGTGGCGGTGGCGAAGCATTCGACCTGTGTGTTGAGCAACTGCTCGGGAACGAAGTCTGCAGGGCGAGCATCTGCGAGCGTCAGCCGGGTGGTCACGGCGCTCTCGCCGAAGGTTCCGCGGATGTTCGCGGCCATGCTCATATTTCCGCGCCAGCCTGCATCGCGGCCAAAGAGAACGCGGGTCGCCTCGCCAAGCGGAGCTTCGCGCCACTGGCCCTGCAGGTTGAGCGCGACCTGACGCAGGGACGGCCCGGCCCCGAGCACAGCCTCAAGCTCGATGGTCCCGGTGTCCGAGACATTGAGATCGGTTCGCGTGGGATGTGCACGCAGCCGAAGGTGCCACTGATGAGGATCGGGCAGCCAGAGGGCGAAGTCGGAGTCGACGAGCGAGAAGGGAAGCTTCTCCTGCTCCTGCTTGAAGTTCAGCCGGGCTCCACTGGCTTCGATGTAGGGAAAGCGTGGCGCGGGGCCGGCGTGACGCTGTGCCGTCGGCGCGGTCTCGATCCGCGACGCCTGCAGAAGGATTCCTTCGATGTTCCACCGGCCGTCTGCCTTGTGGACCAGGTTCACGCTGGGCTCGGTGAAGCTGATGGTCGAGAACTCCACATGCCGCCGCCACAGGGAGGAGATGCGCACCGTGGCATGGACGGAGTTGGCCCGGATGATGGGCTCGGAGCCGAAGTCCGGATCTTCGCCGACGACGAGATTTTCGATTGTGAAACCGGGGAGCGGAAGCAGTGTCAGCGAGATCCGGTCCAGGTGGACGGGGCGACCGAGGCTCCTGCTGATGCTGGTGGCGATCGTGCGCTGGTAGCGTCCGATGTTGACCAGCGGAGGAATAAAGATGAGCAGCAGAACGGCGACGATGGAGAGGTAGAGAAACCGGTAGTGCTGAAGATGCCTCCGCAGACGTGCGCGCAGCGGCCGGCCCGGCACCTCAATCCCGGTTGGCGACCGCGCCGGATCGGTGAGGGGTGTGACGTCTTGAGATGGATCAGTCTGCCGCATGAGCGAAGGTGATGGAACGGTCTGCCGGTTTAGCGCACGATATGGAACGTTCTGTTCCAGCGCGTCTGATCGAAGATATGGACCAGGATGTGGCCCATAAAGGCCAGGCGCTGGCCGATGCTCTGCTTGTCCATCTGGTCGGCGGGAGTCTCAAACGACCAGTAGACGAACATGGGGCGTCCTACGATGTTTTCGCGTGGCACAAAGCCCCAGTAACGGCTGTCGAGCGAGTCAGGCCGGTTGTCGCCCATGGCAAAGACCTTGCCTGGGGGAACGACCAGGTCGCCGTTCTGGATGTGCTGCGGTAGTTCGTACTGCCAGGAGGCCGTCACCTGGTACATCGGGTCCGGCGGAATGCTGGGAAAGTCATCGCGGTAGGGGTTGAACTGGTTCTGCGGATCTCCGTCGGAGCCGGGCATTGCAGCGTAGGGCTCATTTTGAGCGACCCCGTTAACGTAGACGACACCGTTGCGAAGATGAATGTGGTCGCCGGGAAGACCGATCGCTCGCTTCACAAGGAACATATCCGGCTCGCCGGGTTTGAGGAAGACGATGATGTCGCGGTGACGAACGTTGCGGTAGAAGGTGAAGGGAGCCCATTTGGTGGGAGGCGCCAGCGAGACCCGGTCCACCAGCACGTGATCGCCGATCAGCAGCGTCTTCTCCATGGAGGCCGAAGGAATTTCAAAGTTCTGAAAGATGAAGGTCATCACGAAGAGGCCGACTGCAAGCACGCTGGCGATCGAGGCCAGAGACTCTAACGGAGTCTCAGTCTGCTTGTCCGACTGGTTGACGGACTCTTCTTTTTCCACGGATTCCATCGTCTTCATTAAAAAGCATTCTCCAGAAGCGTTCTTTCAGTGTATCGCCGATGGGGGTTGGGAAGCCGGAAAAACCCGGGTGAAGGGATCGGAGCGGCCTGCCGTCGGGATGACGGCAGATTCCAAGGCTGACCACCTAGGAAAGGAAAGGGGCGGCCATATCCGCGACTGCTGTTGTCGAGAGGAGGTTGTAATGGGTTGCGCCAGGCACGATGCCCAGTCTAGCGCCTGCGCGGAGGGAACCGTCCAGGCCGGCATCGCGCTGACCTCCTCCCAGCGCCTTGTAGAACTCCACGATGTGTTCGGGGTGTACGGCGTCGGCATCGGCGAAGACCAGCATTGTGGGAGATCGAAGGCTCTTGACCTGTTCGGACCAGTCGAAGTCGTGTGATTCCAGTTCCGCGATCTTGCGCAGAAGGGTCTCCCAGTTGACGTCTGGGTAGAGTTGCGCGAGGGGCGAGCCTTTGATGTTTTGCGCGACCTGAGGGGCGTGCGCGGCCATTTGATCGAATGCGGCATTTACCTCTGGGTACCATCCACCTTTTGTCATCGCAGTCGAGACGACAACCAGGCGATGGACGGCTGCGGGGTGGCGTATCGCAGTCTGCAGGGCGACTCCGCCGCCTAGCGAGTAGCCCAGGACGTCGGCTTTTTCGATCTTCAGATAGGCCAGCAAGGCAGCGATATCGTCGGCCATGGACTCGAAGCGGAGCGGACGGTCGATATCCTTCGTGCGCCCGTGGCCTTGCAGATGAACGGCGATAACTTTTCTGGCCTTTGCCAGTTCTGCCAGATTCGGCCCGAACGCCTCACTGGCGGAGACGCCCCCATGCAGCAGGACGAGGGGTTGTCCGGTGCCGTGGATCTCGTAATAGAGGTTCAACCCATTGACCGGGGCGAAGCCGGAGTTTGCAACCTGCATGATGGTCTCCAGAAGAAGAGAAGATGGTTGATGGGACGGCGGAGCGAAGGCAGCAGCGGCAAATGCGGTGCCGGTGAGGCCAAGAAAATCGCGTCTCAGCATGTCATTCTCCGGACCCAATTATTGATCCTTCAATTGCCGAACGCCAGATCGTTTTTTGCGATTCAATTCTTCCTGCTCCTCATAGTTAGGCTTCGGAGAAGAATATACTCACGGACTTAATGGCCATTGTCCGGTTAACTCCTGCGGCGGCAGGTAGGTCATCTGTCCGTTTGACCAATCGGTCCTTTTGCGTACAGTGGATCGGATATTCAAACAACATTCATCCGGGAGACAAGCACGATGGCGGAAAAGCGAATCTGGTCGCGCCGTGAGGTTTTGAAGCAAACGGGATTTATCTCGGCAGCAGGGGCGGCGAGCGCGATCGCTCCCGGACTGGAGGCTGTGGCTGCTCCCCTAAAGGATGGCAAAGAGGGCGCTCTCAAGCCCGGTCAGGTTCTGCCCAAGAGCGAGGTTCCTTTTACCGAGGGCGATTTCTACAACAATCTATATACAGAGATCGGCATACGCCCGCTCATCAACTGCCGGGGAACGATCACGGCGATCAGCGGATCGACCTCGCTGCCCGAGGTGAAGCAGGCGATGTACAACGCCTCGCTCTACCATGTTCGCCTGGACGAGATGATGGAGGCGCTGGGGGCGGAGTTTGCAAAGCTGAGCGGGGCCGAGTGGGGTGTTGCGACGACAGGCACGGCGGCGGCAACCTGTCTTGCGACCGTAGCCTGCATCGCAGGAACCGACGTCGAGAAGTCGCAGGCGATGCCCTACATCAAGAAGAAGGACCAGGTCGTCATCCCGAAGACATCGCGGAACCCCTATGACATCGGCGCACGCATGTGCGGGGTGGAGATGGTGGAGTTTTCTACTCCCGAGGAACTGCACGAGAAGATCAGCGACCGTACCGCGATGCTGTACATCCTTGCCAATCCCAGGTGGGATAACACTCCGATGAGCACCAAGAACCTCGCGGCCATTTGCCACGAGCACGGCGTTCCGGTGTTTGTCGATGCGGCAGCCACGGAGCTCGACTTGCCGAATCCGCATATCGAGGCGGGTGCCGATCTGGTGGCTTACTCCGGCGGAAAGAATATGCGCGGACCGCAGTCGTCGGGCCTGCTGATTGGGAAGAAGGATCTTTGTAAGGCCGCGTACTTCCAGGGAGCGCCGCACCATAACTATGGCCGCGCGATGAAGATCAGCAAGGAAGAGGCGATGGGCCTGCTGGCCGCCGTTCGAGCGTGGCGCAAGCGCGATCACGAAGCCGAGCAGAAGATGTGGATGGGCTGGGCACAGTCGATTGCAGACCGCATGCAGGGCCTGCCTTCGGTCAAAGCAGAGGCGTTCCCGGCAAGCCCCAAGGGAAACATTGACCGCAGCCCGGGTGTCCGCATCAGCTGGGACGCCAACGTGGTTGGCATCACCGGAACCGAGATGGCGAAGGTGCTGGACGAGGGCACACCGCGTATCGTGCTGGGCGGCACGGGAACACGGCCGGATCACATGGAAAGCTCGGTCACGATCAACGTCTACATCATGACCCCCGCCGAGGTGAAAACCGTCGCGGACACGATCTACAAGCACCTGAAGAACCCGCCGCACTTCGAGAACCCAGTCGTTCCGACCGGAACGCCGGCATCCGTTGCAGGAACTTGGGCGGTCACGATCCACTACCTCCGCGGAACAGGCGAGCAACAGTTCGTTCTGAAGCAGGATGGAAATGCGGTCACGGGCGATCAGCACGGCGAGATCTACAACACGACGATGACCGGCACTGTGCATGCAAATGAGGTTGCGCTGAACAGCGTTCTTCCGGTGGTGGGTTATCCACTGCCGTGTCACTTCACCGGAAAGGTGGATGGCAACCGGATGTCAGGCAAGGTGACGCTGGCAGAGTACGGCACGGCAGACTGGGAGGCCGTGCGGCCGTAGCTGCCAATTTGATTGGCGCTTGGCTGCCATCTCTCAAATGCCGTAAGCGAAGGTGTCAGCAAAAGGGCACCTTCGCTTTCTTTGTATTAGCGTGCTTCATCGGTGAACTGGCGCTTCCACTCATGACCTGTGATAGTGAAGGCGGCACTGGACAGGTTTGCGGCTGGTTCGATCCTGGTTACATCGATATGCATTGCCAATTGACCGTTTGAAAGAATCCTGATGTGTTGGGGAATCTCCACCCCATGAAACTCCTGAAACTGAAATTGAACCGTATCGAGCCCGTTGAAGTGGCTTCGGACGAGCAGTCCTTCTGAATCAAACCAGAGTCCTCTGGACCGCGCATCCAGCACTCCATCGCTTGACTCATGCCCTGTCGCGACACGGATGAGAGATCGTCCGCCGACATTCTGTCGATTGATTCGCCAGTCCGATTCAACAAAGGTGTCGGCTGAAGGGATTGGTTCAATGGCTTTCAAGACGACTTGCAACTCAGGACTATCTGGCCCCTTTGCAAGCAGGTACCACTTTTCTCCGTTGCGGCAGCGGGCATAGCGGCTATCAAGGATCACTGCCTCTCTGCACCACTCAGATTCTGAAACCCACGTGTCCGTGTACTCACCTTTCTGAACACCTTTCGTGGTTTTCGTCTCGAAGGAGGCGTGGAGTATATACGGTTGCATGTTTCCGCCTGCGGCGGGAGAGGTGAGGCGACGCGCATGTTCAAAGTAATTACGGGCGGAATCGAATGTTTCCTCGCCCGCTGGTCGAGCCGTTTTGAATGAGAGTGTGAGCCGCGAAAGTGCCTGGACGGGTTCTCCGCTCACGAGGTATGGCTGAAATTGCAGGGACCTGATGTATTTGCCTGCTTCATCGTTAAGACCGGGATTATCGGAGACCAGAGTTCCAATGTCTCGGACTCTGCCAGTTCGGTCAACCATGATCTCGGTTGTAAGTACGCCTTCCAGAGGACCATCCTTGAGTCTCGGCCATTCAGGCTCAGATGGCGGCAAGAGATTCTTGCGGAGTTCGAGTTCATTGAGCAGCACAGTGTGAAGAGGGTGAGGATCGGCGTCGGGCAGGTTGGTATCGAAGATTGCTGGATTCGAATCTAGATCTTCCAAAATGGTGATTCTAGCTGTAACCTCGGTGCCTAGCCCCGCTGATGCCACCCTCCGCGCAACGGATAAGTTATGAAAGGACGAGTACTCCTCATTATCGAAGCTCCAGCCGAAGCCGCTTCCATAAATAAGCCGGCCCGTCTGATCATTAATAGCGATGCCCGCTCCCATCGATTTCTTCGCTACTCCATTAGAACTAAACTCCATCCAGCTGAAATGGGTCATCCCTAAGACAGTGCGTACTTCAGCCGCCTTGACCTTCTCTGACAGATTGACGAAATCGGGAACCGGGTGAAGGATGGCGCTGTAAATTTCGCGCAACCATTCCGGAAAGTAACCTCCATCCGTATGCTGCCAGTGCTTCGAGCCACTTGTGACCTCTGTCAAATGGAAGTTTGGAGTTTTGAGATCACGCTTCCACTCTGTGGGTGAAGACCACCAGATCTCGATCGTCCCGGAGTGATCTGGGGAGCGATTTGGCTCCGATGATGCCGCCAGGTCAGCCTTCAGATGAAAGGGCCTGGTTCCAGGCTGATCAAGAGTGCTTCGTTGGACCGCCTTGAGGAGGCGAGATGAACTGTCTTCACAGTAGGAAGTCAGTGGGACACAGAGCAATAACACAAAACCGATCCAGCTGAGCATACAGGAGTTATAGCTCAGGGCATCGTTTTATTGTGACCAAAACGGTGCCATTCGAGGACGGGTGCGCTATAGTGTTGCGCACTTCCCGAGGAACTGAATATGCGAACTGCACGGCAGGCACGATGGCGTGGGTACGGCATGATCCTGGTTGCGGGTCTGGCATTTGCAACCGTGGTGGGGTGCAAGTCAGCAGCCCCTCCTCCTCGGAATACCGAGGTTCAGCCGCAACCTGCTCCGACGCTCGACACGAAGAAGGAATCAGCGAGTGAGGCCGCCGCGACCGGAGGAGTTACGGGTTCTATAGCTGGGCCGACTGCTGGAAGGAAGCCGCTACAGCATCGCAAGCCGGCCGCACCGGAGACGGCCGCACCGAAGCCGGCTGAGAAGAGCCCGGAAGAAAAGCTGGAGGAAGCCGTGAGGAGCCTGAAGATGGGCGGTCTCGCCTACAGCTTCCCCGAGACGATGAAGACCGGGCAGAGTGAGGATGTTGTTGCCAGCATCGGCTCCGACAAGGTCCCGATCGCGGTGCTGAAGGCGCACGTTGCGGGAGAAGAAGAAGGGCAGGAGGTGAAGACTGAGCAGACTCCCGTCACGCCCAAGATGAAGATGACGCTGACGAGTGCAGACTTCGACATCACTCCGCAGAGCTCCGACGAGCAGATGGTGGTAGGGACCACACCGACGACATGGCGCTGGACGATCGCGCCACATCACTCCGGAAAGCTGCATCTGCATCTGGCAGCGATCATCGAGCTTGAAGATCTGAAGCAGGATTACACCACGGTTGATCGCGATGTGGCCGTGCAGGTAGACCCGCTCGACGTGACGGAGAAGTTCATCCAGAACAACTGGCAGTGGCTGTTGGGCGGCGGCGGGGTGACCGTGGTCGGTGCAGTCTGGAAGTTGTTCAAACGCAAGAAGGAGTCGGGCGACGACGATCCGGTGTGATGGAATCAGCAGAATTCACGCTGCAGCGAGCCACTCTCCGTGGGTGTAGCACCGTGCTGTTGAGGCTGGTTGTGGTGTAATCTGGCCGGTAGCAGGACGGTGTTTTATGGTGCAGATCGGGCGGGGAATGCAGGGGTTGGCGCGAAAGGTTTTGTGGTGTTGTCTTGCAGGCGCGACCGTCTCCTGCTGGGCCCAGGGTGCAAAGACGATGCTGGTGGAGCCTCCGGCTCCGCTGCTTCCGCAGCAGGCTGGTGAGTGGCTTCGACAGGATGGAGCTGCGGCTCCCGAAGCCGCCGGTGATCCGAAATTGGCCGCCGTGATGAGCGAGGACGGCCTGAAGCACGCCGAGCAGGCTGTCTATCGTATGGGCTCTACCGGCCCGGTCGTCAAGGTGACGGCGCGGCAGTTTGTGGATGCAACCGGAGCGCACGCCGCATATGACTATCTGCGACCGACGTCGTCGATCTATCGCGGTGCGGGGTTGGGCGATGAGACCAGCCAGAGCGGCGATCACTATCTATATCGCAGCGGAATCAGCGTGGTGGAGGCTGAGGGGCCGCATGGACCCAAGGTTGAGGCGCTGTTGAACCGCATCCAGATTGGACTCCCTAAGGTCGGAGGGCCGAAGGGGCTTGCGCCCAGTCTGCCGACACTATTGCCGCCGAAAGGTTTAGAGCAGAATTCGGTGAGGTATGCGCTGGGTTCGGTGAGCTATGATGCCACCGGCGGAGTGCTGCCAGGCGCGATTCTCGGCTTCGATAAGGCAGCCGAGGCCCTCACGGCAAGGTATGCGGGGAGAGGCAAGCTGACGATGCTGCTCTATCCCACGCCTCAGATCGCGGGAGACCGGCTGCGGGCCATCGAGCAGGAGATCCACAAGGAAGGTAAGGCGGCGGGGACCGTCGTGATGCGGAGAGCGGGCAATCTGCTGATCATTACGACCGGAGACTGGAGCATGGCCGAGGCGAAGGCGCTGGTGCAGAGCGTTCACCCCCGCATGGAGGTGACCTGGAATAAGCCGATGCCTCCTGAGTTCCACACCGAGGTGCGCAAGACGTATAGCCTCCTGAGCAGCATCGCGATCTTCTGTGGCTTCGGTGCGCTGGCTGCCGTGGTGCTTGGCCTCTCGTTGGGGGCGGGGCGAGCTGCAAT
>DASTSJ010000466.1:0-3988 GCA_035760765.1 Edaphobacter sp.
ACCCGCGCTTCACGGAACTGCTCTATCCGGAGATCTAATCTCGTCTTTTTGGGCCGCATCTCTGCGTAATCGGCTGCCTGTCCAGTACCATGGATGCAAGTTCGTGCACAGACGAAGAGGTGCCTTTGAGTTCGTTCAACCCAATTGGACAAGTGGAAAGGCCCATTCGCGTCGTTGCGATCGGTGGAGGAACCGGGCTGTCTACCCTCCTGCGCGGCCTCAAACGCTATGTTCCTGTGCAGGACAGGCGCAGACGTCCGCGCGTCGAGCCCGCCGCAGCTCCGGGCGTCTCCACCCACCTGATTAGCGAGCTTGCAGCGGTCGTCACGGTAACCGATGATGGCGGCTCTTCAGGCCGACTCCGTGAAGACCTGAATATCCTGCCGCCAGGCGACATACGCAACTGCATGGTCGCGCTCTCTGAAGACGAGTACACGCTCGCCAAGCTCTTCAAGTACCGCTTCGATCAGGGCGAGCTTGAGGGTCACAGCTTCGGAAACCTCTTTCTCGCTGCCCTCTGCCATATCACCGGAGATTTTGCCCAGGCAGTTCAGACTTCTTCGCAGATCCTTGCCATCCGAGGACGCATCTTCCCTGCCACAACGACGAATGTAACACTTACCGCACAGATGGACGATGGCTCCCTCGTCCGAGGCGAGACCAATATCACGAAGAGCAGGCAAACAATAGTCGAGCTGAGACTCGAACCCGGCGAGGTCGATCCCCTTCCCGAGACGCTAGACGCCATCGCCAACGCTGACCTGATCACCCTGGGTCCCGGATCGCTCTACACTTCTCTAATCACCAACCTGCTGGTTCGTGGAATTCCGGAGGCGATCGCTGCCTCACGAGCGACCCGCGTCTTCATCTGCAATCTGATGACACAAGCCAATGAGTCAATCGGGCTCACCGCCTCCCAACATATCGAAAAAATTCTGGATCATGCTGGCGTCGGCAAAAATCTCTTCGACTATGCGCTGATCAACACCTCTCCTATCTCCGCCGCAACGCTGGCCCAATACGCTCGCGAAGGGCAGGAGCCCATCGTCTCGGACCTGGACCGCATCCGCGAACTCGGCGTGGAACCGATCACGGGCAACTTTCTTCATGAGGGAGAGGTGCTGCGCCATGACTACGATCACGTCGCGCACACCCTGCTGGAGTTGTGCTTCGCCCGCGTCTCCACAGCTCAAACTGCCTGAGCCTAAAGCCAAATGGACAGTAACCTCCCGACTCTCACAGGAAACATGGTGCGGCTGGAACCTCTGAGCCGGACTCACCTGGACGGACTCGAACACGCCGCCTTCCATCCTGCAATCTGGAAGTACATGCTGGTACGCGTGGGAAACCGCTCTGAACTCGAGCGGTGGGTCGACTCCGCCCTTTCCGTTTCACCAGATCGGCAGATCACCTGGGTCACAGTCCTGAAGTCGACCGGGGCCGTCGACCAGATCGTAGGCTCCACACGGCTCATCGACATCGACCAGCATCACCGGACCGCGGAGATCGGCCACACCTGGATTCATCCGGGCTTCCAAGGCACAGGCATCAACGCAGAGGCGAAGCTTCTGCAGCTAACCTATGCGTTTGAGGATCTGAAGCTGAATCGAATCGCATTTAAGACGCACCACGAGAACCTGCACTCGCAGGCGGCGATTCTTAAGCTGGGAGCGCTGTACGAGGGCACGTTCCGCAATCACTTTGTGATGCCGGATGGCTCGCTACGCCACAGCGTCTGGTTCTCGATTACACGAGAGGACTGGCCGCAGGTGCGATCCCGACTAACGGAGCGCCTTCAGGCAGGTCCACCGTCCGCTTGAGCTGGCCACAGGCCGCATAGATATCTCGCCCCCGCGGGCGCCGGATATAAGCAGGCATACCGGCTTCAATCAGCATCTTCTGAAACACCGCTACATCCTCCGGCTTCGGCTGGGTGTAGGCGATGCCCGGGCCCGGATTCCAGACGATCAGGTTGACCTTTGCCCGCATCCCCTTCAACAACTCCAGGACCTCCCGTGCGTGCTCTGGCTGGTCGTTGACGCCTCCCAGCAGCACGTACTCGAACGTCACCCACTCCCGCTTTCCCAGCGGAATCGTCTGAACCGCATCCAGAAGCTCAGCGATCTTCCACTTGCGCGTGATTGGCATCACCTCTTCGCGAACCCGATCGTTTGAGGCATTTAGGCTGAGGGCCAGCTTCGGCCGGACAGGCTCCTGCGCGAATCTCCGGATCGCAGGCTCGATTCCGCTGGTCGACACCGTCATGCGCGACTCCGGAATCCCGATATGCTTGGCAAGCACGATCACGCTCTTGATAAACGACTCGTAGTTCAGGAACGGTTCTCCCATTCCCATGAAGACCAGGTTGATCCTGTCCTTGCCGATCTTGATGCCATGACGGTTCAGGACGGCAGCCACCTGCCCGGCAATCTCTCCCGCAGTCAGGTTGCGCTTGATCCCCAGCTTGGCCGTCAGGCAGAACTGGCAGTTGACCGCGCAGCCCACCTGGCTGGAGATGCAGATGGTTGCGCGCCGATAGCCACTCCAGGCAAGCGCTCCCATGTTCCTGGTATCGCGCTTTCGCGATGATTGCCCGGAGAACTCGGAGACGTTCCCTTCCAGGCCATCCAGTTCTTCTTCCTCAAGTGAGGCCTCACTTCCATCTCCGCGCTCGCCGCCGTCTCCATCAGGCATCCAGACGGTCTCGACGGTCTCCCCGTCGGCCAGGCGCATAAGATAGCGTTCCGTGCCGTCCACTGAACGCGCTGCCTGCACGATCTCAGGGAGTCCGACGCCATAGCCTGCCTCCTTCAGCTGTTCGCGAAGGGCGACAGGAAAAACCGAAACCTGGTCGAGATCATTAACTCTCTGAGAGTAAAGGGCTTGGACGAGCTGATTTGCCCTGTAGGCTTTCTGCCCCAGGCTCCCCATCAGCGCCTTCAACTCGTCAGGAAGCATCCCGAAGAGCGGCGAAGGTTTGTCAGCATCGATGCCCTTTATTTTGTTCAACATAAACAGAAAAACTTCAACTATTTCCTTTCCCTTCTACAGTTTACGCCAGTTTCAAGGTATGTGAAACAATAGGTCTATGGCAGCGTCCACTCTGATCGAAGATATTCGACTTACCCCTCGTGTTCCCAGGAGCATCCGCAAGACCGTTCTTCCGAACGGACTTATTATCCTGACCGAAAGCATGCCCCATATGCGCAGTATTTCCATGGGCGCCTGGATTGCTTCGGGATCACGCGACGAGGCTCCCGAGATCAACGGGCTCTCCCACTTTGTAGAACACATGGTCTTCAAGGGAACGACAACGCGGTCGGCACGCCAGATCGCCCGCGAGGTCGATACCATCGGTGGCAATCTTGATGCCTTCACTGGTAAGGAAACGATCTGCTTCAACATAAAGGTGCTCGACGAGCACGCATCCCAGGCTCTCGACGTGCTCTCCGACCTGGTGCTCCATCCAACCTTCACACCAGAGGACCTGGATCGCGAAAAGGGGGTCATACTCGAAGAGATCAAGATCGACGAGGACAACCCTGACTACCTCGTAAACGAGCTCTTTACCCAGAACTTCTGGAAATCCGATGCGCTCGGACGGCCCATCCTTGGAACAAGAAAGACCGTGTCCAGCTTCGATCAGGACACTCTTTTCAGCTTCTACCGCGATCGCTTTACCCCGCGCAACATCATCTTCTCGGCTGCTGGCAATCTCGAACACGAAAGCTTCGTAGCAGAGGTCGCACGGCGTTTCGGGGAACTCGCTCCCGGCTCAAGCCAGCCGATTCCGCGGCGCGAGGCGCCCATTGCCACACCGCACATCACGCTCAAGCGCAAGAAAGCACTCGAGCAGGTCCAGCTCTGTCTGGGAGTTCCGGCTCCGGCAATCAGCCATCCTGATCGCTATGGCGTATACCTGTTGAACAGCATCCTCGGCGGAGGAATGAGCTCACGCCTATTCCAGACCATCCGGGAGGACCAGGGA
>DASTSJ010000467.1:0-5546 GCA_035760765.1 Edaphobacter sp.
TGGTGACCTGGGCAGCATCAAGCGTGCGGGTTTTGCCACGCTTTACCTGGATCGTCTGCTGGCGCTCGAGAAGCAGTACAAAGGGGTCGCTGAAGAGGACGCGATGGTGGCGCTGTATCCTCTGGTGACGTTCAACAACAATCCGACGGCGGCCTCCATCGACACGCCGCTGCATGGTTTCCTTCCTTTCGCGCACGTCGATCATTTGCATCCCGACTGGGGGATTGCTCTGGCGGCCTCGGCCAACGGCAAGCAGAAGATGGAGGAGTTCAACAAGGAGTTCGGGCACAAGCTGGCGTGGCTGCCATGGCAGCGCCCTGGGTTCGAGCTGGGCATGATGCTCCGCAAGATTGTTCAGGAGACTCCGGGCTGCGATGGCGTTGTGCTGGGCGGCCACGGTCTGTTTACGTGGGGCGAGACGCAGCGCGAGTGCTACCTGAACACGATCACGATCATCGATCAGCTCGGCCAGTTCATTGAGCGGCACGCTTCGCAGCCCAACTACACGCGTTTTGGCGGAGCCGCGGTCAAGTCTTATGAGGAGCGCCAGAAGGTGGCCGCTGAGGTGATGCCGTATCTGCGCGGAGCGGTCTCGCGCAAGCAACGCTGGATCGGCAGCTTTACCGATTCGGATGCGGTGCTGAACTTTGTGAACTCGAAGAATGCGGAACAGCTGGCTCATCTGGGAACGAGCTGCCCGGATCACTTTATCCGCACGAAGATTCGGCCGATGTTCCTCAAGTGGAATCCGACGGGCGATCCGAAGGAGATTCCGGCGATCATCGAGACGTCGCTCGAGACGTATCGCGCGGAGTACTCGGAGTACTACCGGAAGCATGCACTTCCTGATTCTCCGAAGCAGCGCGACGCCAGCCCCACGGTGGTTCTGCTGCCGGGCGTGGGCATGTTTACCTTCGGCAAGAACAAGACCGAGGCGCGGCTTACCGGTGAGTTCTACATCAACGCCATCGGCGTGATGCAGGGCGCGGGTGCTCTGGGCGGAGGCGTGGAGTGCAAGGACATCCCGCAGGCTGGCCCGGCGGCATCGGCAGACCAGTTCACGGTGTATGACAACTACGTTGCGCTTCCGCCGAGTGAGGCCTTCCGGATTGAATACTGGGCACTGGAAGAGGCGAAGATTCGCCGTCAGCCACCCGAGAAGCAGTTGAGCCGGCAGGTTGCGCTGATTGTGGGTGGCGGCAGTGGCATCGGCCATCAGGTGGCGCTGATTGCCGCTGAGCGCGGCGCTCACGTCATGGTGGCGGATCGGGATGTTGCCGGGGCGGAGAAGGTCGCCGAAGAGTGCAAGGCGATTGCGGGCAAAGAGGCGGTTGGTTTTACCTCGATTGATATTCGTGACCGTAAGGCGATCCAGGCGGCACTCGACGCGACGATCCGGCAGTTCGGCGGTATCGACATCATCGTCAACACGGCTGCGATGTTCCCGTCTTCTCCAGATGGCATCATCACCGACGCACAGTGGGCGCTCACCCTAGAGGTGAATGTCACAGCGAACTATCTGCTGGCCGACGAAGCGAAGAAGATCCTGAAGGCGCAGGGGCTGGATGGAAGCATCGTCCTCACTAGCTCCGCGAATGCGGTTGTGGCGAAGCGCGGAAGCGAGGCGTACGACGTCAGCAAGGCGGCGCTGAGCCATCTTGTCCGTGAGCTTGCGGTCAGCATGGCGCCGAAGGTCCGCGTGAACGGCATCAGTCCGGCCACTGTTGTGAAGGGGTCGACGATGTTCCCGCGGGACCGCGTGAAGGCGTCGCTGACGAAGTACAACATTCCGTTCAGCGAGTCGGCCAGCGATGATGAGCTGCGCAATGCGCTGGCACAGTTCTACGCTGAGCGCACGCTGACGCACACGCCTATCGATCCGAAGGACTGCGCCGAAGCGATCATGTTCCTCGCTGGCCCGCTGACGAAGTGCACCACCGGCCACATTATTCCGGTCGATGGCGGTCTGGTGGAGGCGTATCTGCGATGAGCGAGGCGAAGGGGACGCAGCTCCCCGAGGATCGTCGGGCCTTCATCGCGGTCGATCTGGGTGCGGAGAGCTGCCGGGTAAGTCTGCTGCGCTGGAATGGCAGCTCGCCGCAGATTGAACTGGTACATCGCTTTGGGAACGGCCCGGTGCAGCGGCAGGATGGGCTGCACTGGCCTCTGGAGCGGATCGTAGAGGGTGTCGAAGAGGGATTGCGGATGGCCGCCGGGCTTGCCCCGGAGGGCGTCCGCTCCATCGCGGTGGATGGCTGGGCGGTCGATTATGTTCGGCTGGACGAGCAGGGCGTTCCCATCGCAGAGCCGTTCTGCTACAGGGATGAGCGCAACGTCCGCGCCGAGACTGACCTGCATAGGAAGATCTCTGCCGCGCGCATGCGGGAGATCACCGGCATTCAGCAGCTTTCGATCAATACGGTCTATCAGCTCTATGCCGATCGCGAGGCCGGCTACGCGCCGTCCCGTTGGCTGAATCTGCCGGAGTATATGTTGGCGCGACTGGGAGGAGCCCCGGTTGCCGAGTTTACAAACGCAACTCACAGCCAGATGATTGACATGCACAGCCGCCAGTGGAGCGAAGAGATCTTTCGCGAGGCTGGTCTGAAGCTGGAGCTTGCGCCAAAGATCGTCCCTCCGGGAACCAGGCTGGGCAAAGTGTCTGGTCGGCTGAAGGAGCTGCCGGCGTACAAGGACACCGAGCTGATCGCTCCAGCCTGTCATGACACTGCTTCGGCGATTGCCGGGATTCCTGCCCTGGGCGACGACTGGGCGTACATCAGCTCCGGTACGTGGTCGCTGGTGGGAGCGTTGACGCATCATCCGGTGGATAGTCCCGCTGCTCGCGCCGATAACTTCACGAACCTCGGCGCTGTCGGGGGAGCAAACTGCTTCCACAAAAACGTGAACGGCATGTGGCTGCTGAAGCAGTGCGAGAGCGCGTGGGCCGAGAAGGGCTACACTCCGGGGGTGGTTGAGCTGCTGCGCCGCTGTGAAGAGGTAGCCGCGCCTGCGACTCTGCTGGATGTGGACGATCCTGACCTGCTGCTGATGGGCGAGATGCCGCAGCGTATCAATCGTCAGTTGAAGGCAAAGGGAGCTGAACCTTTGGACGAATCGCCTGACGGTGCACCGCAGATGGTTTCGCTCATCATGCACAGCCTCGCCTCGCGCTATGCGGAGGTGCTGGCGCGTGTAGAGCAGCACACGGGCAAGAAGCTGCGGAGGCTCTTCGTCGTTGGAGGAGGCTCGCGGAACACGCTGCTCAATCGCCTGACGGCTGAAAAGACGGGTCTCGAAGTCTGCTGCGGTTCCGCGGAGAGCTCGACGCTTGGCAACTTCGCGGTTCAACTCGCCACGCTTGAGTCGTCGTCTTCCCCGGTTTCTCCCGAGTTTGCAGCAGAGGTCTACAAGTGGGCCTCCCTGCTGTCCTGAATCCCTTGAGGTTGTGAATCGATGAGACGCATCGCGGGTGGTAGCAGAGGTCCTCTTTATCTGGCTGCGCTGTTGGCAGCACTTAGCGTAGCAACGGTGCCTCCGCTACATGCGCAGCAGAGCGTGGATCAACTGCGGCGTGAGTTCGCGGAGCCCCCAGGCGATGCGCGGCCGATGGTTCGGTGGTGGTGGTTTGGTCCGGCGGTGACGAAAGATGAGATCGCGCGTGAGATCCACCAGATGCACGATGGCGGCTTCGGTGGGTTTGAGCTGGCATCGGTCTATCCGCTTGCTCTCGACGATCCTCAGAAGGGAATTCGCAATCTTCCTTATGCCTCGCCGGAGATGGTGGACATGCTCCGCTTCGCGCGCGAACAGGGAGCTGCGCTCGGCATGCGTGTTGACCTGACGCTAGGCAGCGGATGGCCCTTCGGCGGCCCGCAGATTCCGATCGATCTGGCCGCAGGACGCCTGAAGATAGTGGCGGCTGCACTGCCGGTGGCGAAGCTGCCCGTGATGGCCGATGGGGATGCTCCTATCGCAGCCTTCCTCGCGAAAGGAACGCCGGAGCACTATGATGCCGCGACAGCCCGGCAGATCAAGTACCCCGAAGCTATCGGATCGCTGCCGAAAACGTCTGCTGAGCCGCAGGTGCTGCTGTTGTTTATCAGTAGCCATACGCGCCAGATGGTCAAGCGCGCCGCGGTTGGCGGCGAAGGTTTCGTGCTCGACCATATGTCGCGCGAGGCCATCGACAAACACCTCCATACCGTAGGCGACGCCCTGATGGGCGGCTTCACCGATGCGCCTCCCTACGCGATCTTCTCGGATTCACTGGAGGTGTATGGGAGCGACTGGACCCGCACTTTGCCGGAGGAGTTCAGGAAGCGGCGCGGCTATGACCTGATTCCGCATCTGCCGGAGCTTGCGCAGGGAGGAACCCCGGAGGCCGACGCCGTGCGGCATGACTGGGCGGAGACGCTCTCCGATTTGGTTCGCGAGAACTATCTGCGGCCCATGACCGAATACGCGGCGGCGCACCACACCAAATTCCGTTCGCAGACCTATGGGACACCGGCGGCGACGCTCACCGACGAGTTTGTGCCACAACTTCCTGAGGGAGAAGGCCCGCAATGGGACCAATTCTCTTTTACGCGCTGGGCCTCTTCCGCCAATCACATCTTCGGGAACAACGTGACCTCGGCGGAGACCTGGACGTGGCTGCATTCGCCGGCGTTTCGTGCGACCCCGCTCGATATGAAGGCTGAGGCTGATCGCATGTTTGTTGAAGGAGTCAATCAGATCATCGGCCACGGCTGGCCGTATTCGCCCGAGTACGCGAAGGAGCCGGGTTATTCGCTGTATGCCGCTGCTGTCTTCAATGCGCATAATCCCTGGTGGCCGGTGATGCCCGACGTCACGAAGTATGTGCAGCGCGTGAGCTGGATGCTGCGCCAAGGCCAGCCTGCAAATGATGTAGCCCTGCTGCTGCCGGAGGATGATGCCCAGGCTGACTTCCGTCCAGGTCATGTTTCTTTGACGGACGCAATGAAGACGAAGATTACGTCCACGCTGATGCACGCCATCATCGACACAGGCCACAATGTCGACTACATCGACGGAACCGCACTGTCGCGTCTCCACGATCACCCGCTGTTGATCGTTCCTCCAACTCAGAGGATGCATCTGGAGGCGGCGCGGCAGTTGGAGAATTATGCCCGCGAGGGCGGAAAGATGATCTTCATCGGCGAGATGCCTTCGATGGCAACGGGACTGTCGGATGCGAAGGATAGTGCAGAGGTGAAGTCCATCCTCGCGGCGCTGACTGCAAAGTCCATCCATGTGCAGAGCGAGACGGAACTGCCCGAGGCCATCGAGCATGCTCTCGCTCCTGATCTTGATGTGAAAGCGGCAGCAGGGGCTGTGGGATTCATTCACCGGCGTCTGGAGGGCGCAGACGTCTACTTTATCGCGAACACCTCAGCGCAGATGCAGACGCTTCCGCTGCACACCGCAAGCAAATACAAAACTGCAGAGTGGTGGAATCCTGAGAACAGCGCTGTGACTACCGCTAATATCGGCAAGCCTTTTTCGCTGGAGCCGTATGGCTC
>DASTSJ010000468.1:0-5984 GCA_035760765.1 Edaphobacter sp.
CCGTCGGATGGCCGGCCAAAGTGCCCGATCACATCTCTCTCTGGGGATCGCTGATTCAGTTTCGGCGCGAGTTCGATCAGTACGTCAACCTGCGCCCCGTTCGCCTGATGCCCGGAATTCCCTGCCCCCTCGCTGGCCGCAAGCCCGGAGACATCGACTTTTTCGTCGTGCGCGAAAACACGGAAGGCGAGTACTCCTCCATCGGCGGCAAGATCTTCGCCGACACCGAGCGTGAGGTTGTCATCCAGGAGACGATCATGACCCGCACCGGCATCGACCGTATCCTCAAGTTTGCCTTCGATCTGGCGCAGCGCAGGCCGAAGAAGCACCTGACGTCAGCGACCAAGTCGAACGGCATCTCCATCACCATGCCGTACTGGGACACGCGCGTCGAAGCGATGGCGAAGAACTATCCCGGGATCACCTGGGACAAGTACCACATCGACATCCTGACGGCACACTTCGTTCTCAATCCCGACCGCTTCGATGTGGTCGTCGCGTCAAATCTGTTCGGCGACATCCTCTCTGACCTGGGGCCCGCCTGCACAGGCACCATCGGCATCGCTCCGTCCGGAAACATCGACCCAGAGCGCCGCTTCCCTTCACTCTTCGAGCCCGTTCACGGATCGGCACCGGACATTGCGGGGCATAACGTGGCGAATCCCGTCGCGCAGATCTGGTCCGCAGCCATGATGCTCGATCATCTCGGAGAAGAGGAAGCAGCCAACGCCATCCTGCAAGCGATTGAGCAGGTGCTTCCTGTTCCTTCTCTGCGAACGCGAGACATCGGGGGCACAGCCGATACCGTCACCGCAGGCAAGGCAATCGCTGAAGCACTCGGATAACCACGGCGGCTCTCGGCGTAAGTCCCTTGAGTTGTCGATCTATCTATTTCCGAAAAGTGTCATCCTGAGCGAAGCGCATCAGCGCGTAGTCGAAGGATCTGCGGTCAGAATGTTGGCTGAACGAGCAGATCACAGCTTCTTCGACTACGCTTCGCGCGGCAGGCCTGTAGAGTGATTCGCTAAGGATCGTCTCAGGATTGTGGAGCTTATACCTCTCTAGGGCTGCTGTGGAAGTTGCGACGTATCCCAGCCTCCCCCAAGCGCCTTGATCAGCAGAACACTCGCCTCAAGCCGTCGGCGTGTGATGTCGATGTCATTTCGCTCATTCTGCAGAAGCGCAGTCTGCCACGTAATCACCTGCAGATAGGTATCGACACCGCCCTCGTAGCGCGTATTGAAAAGGTCCAGCGACTCCTTTGCAGACGAGGTTGCGGCCTGCTGCTGTGTCGCCTCAATCTCCAGCCCATGCAGCGCATTCAGACTGTCTTCTACCTGCTGAAACGCCGTCAACGTCGTCTGCCTGTACGAGGCAATGGTGCCGTCATACTGGGCACGAGCAATATCGCTGACCGCTCTCCTTCGTCCGTGATCGAACAACGTCTGCGAAAGTGTCGGCCCCACCGCAAAAAACCTGCTCGGCCAGGTAAACCAGTTCACAGCCGAGGTTCCGGTAAACCCTGCAACCGCAGACAGTGACAGCGTGGGATAGAACGCAGCCTGGGCGATTCCAATCTGTTCGTTCGCCGCTGCCATGCGGCGCTCTTCCGATGCAATATCGGGTCGGCGCTCCAGCAACTGCGATGGTAGCACTCCCGGGATCGCCGGGATCGCAGGCCCTGCCACCGTCACGGGCACACGAGGAAGCGTGAACTGCGCTGGAGCCTTGCCAAGGAGCATGGCAATGGCGTGCTCATAATCTGCACGCATAATGTCCACATCGGTAGCCTGAACCTGTGCCGTCTGCAGCTGCGTTCTCGCCTGCGTCACGTCCGACAGCGGTGCCGCTCCGCCGTTGTAACGATCCTCGGTCAACTGCAGCGCATCCTGAAACGCCTTGACCGTCTCATCCAGCAGCTTCCTCTGCGCATCTGCGGATCGCAGATTGAAGTAGTCAATCGCAAGCTCTGCATGCAGCGAAAGCCGCGTCGACTCCAGATCGGCAGCCGAAGCCTGCGCCTCTTCCCGGGATTGCGTGATGCTGCGGCGAATCCTTCCCCAGAGATCGATCTCATAGTTCAGATCAATCGGAAGAGTGAAGTCTCCCGTTGCATTCGACTTCACCGACTTGTTGAAGTACGGCTGATTCGTCGAATTCCGAACAACACCGATGCTTGGATTCGCCGAAATCGTGGGTGCAAGGTTCGACCGGTAGTAGCGGATCGCTGCACGAGCCGCCCTGAAGTTTGCCTCAGCCTGCTTCAGCGTCTGGTTGGCCGGATCCACCTGTGACTCAAGCTCGTTCAATTGCGGATCGTTGAAAAGCGTCCACCAGTCGCCCTTCAGTTGGGCGTCGCTCGGCTGCGCGACCTTCCATCCATCCGACGCCTTGAAGTTGCTGGGCAGCGCTTCCTTGAACTCCGGAGCCAGAGGCGCTGCAGGACGCACATACTGCGGCCCTACGCGGCAGCCCGCCACACCAAACGAGAGAGCGCCAGCCAGCACTGTCAAAGCCGATCGTGACCGGAATCTCATCGGCTTCCCTTCGCTGCTCGATTGACACGCACGGGCGCCCCGTTCGTCAACGAATCAGACGGATCGATCACAATCTCGTCGGCCGCCGTCACTCCCGAAGTCACCTCAAGCGTGCTGCCATAGTCATGCCCCACGGTGATGGGTACAAGCTGCACATGATCATTGCGCACGACGCCAACCCGCAGCCCTTCCGACCGGAACAACAATGCATTTGCGGGAATCGTGACCGTGTTGCTTCCGCCGGGGACATGAAAGTGAACAAAAACATAGGCGCCTGGCAGCAGCGCGCCGTTGCGGTTGTCCACATCCACCTCAACATTCAAGGTACGGGTGGCGTGATCGATCGCGTTCGCGTTCCGCACGATGACACCCGGAATCTTCACGCTCGGATTTGAGTCCTGCGCCAGGTACGCCTGGTCTCCATTGTGGATCGAATCGGCGTAGATCTCGGGGACGGATGCGTATACGCGCAGCTTCCCAATCGCTGCCAGGTGAAAGAGTTCGCGCGGGTTCGTCGACCCCGAGCCTGCTGTAATCAGATCGCCGATATCGGTATTGCGCGCCGTAATAACGCCATCGAACGGAGCAATAATCTTCTCGTAGCTCTGCAACTGCTCCAGCCGTCGGACGTTCGCCTTGCTGGCGTCTACCGCAGCCTGCGCCGCGATGTAGTTGCTGCGCGCCTGGTCAGCCTCCTGCTGCGAGACAGCATGCTTGGCCAGCAGGCTCTGCCACCGGTTGCTGGTCACGCCTGCCAACTGCATGTTTGCCTCAATCCGCTCCAGCTCTGCCTTCGACTGCTGCAGCTGCTGATCGACCTCTGGGGTCTCGACTTCAGCAAGCAACTGCCCTTTGCGGACGCGAGAACCGATATCGAAGTACCACTTTTTCAAATAGCCGTTGGTGCGTGAGTAGATCGGAGCTTCAGTAAATGCCTGCACATTACCAGGGAGCACGAGCTCCTGCGCGGCCGATCCGGGCTGTGGATGCACCACATTCACCGTGGGGATCGCGGCCTCGTCAGTCGCTGCCGCAAGCTCCTTCTCGTGCGAGGAGCGGACACGCACCCCATAGACAATGGCCGCAATCAGCGCGATCGCAAACAGAACGCCGATGATCCTGCCACTCCCCGGACCACTCTCCGGTGCAGCGGGCGAAACATGCTCGTGATGCGCCGGGACGACATCTTTCTGTGCCGAATCCGTCGTCTGCTGTACGGGCATACCTTCCTCCACATTCCTGTCGCCGGTGTTGTAGCTCATGCGTGCTCCTTCACCAGCCGTTTGCGCTCACGGCTTTGACGCCGGCCCTCACTTCCGTGGATCAATGCGAATACGCTCGGTACAAACACCAGCGTCGCAATGGTCGCGCACATCAATCCGCCGATGACCGCGCGTCCGAGCGGAGCATTCTGCTCACCGCCATCTCCCATCCCCAACGCCATCGGCACCATACCGATGATCATCGCCAGCGCCGTCATAATGACCGGACGAAAACGCGTCGTCCCCGCCTCAACCGCCGCCCGGATCGCATCGTCGTGCTCCTCAAGCCGTGTCTTGGCGAACGAGATCACCAGAATACTGTTCGCCGTCGCCACGCCCATGCACATGATGGCTCCCATCAACGCAGGCACGCTAAGCGTTGTTCCAGTCAGGAACAGGAAGAGGATGATGCCCGCAAGCGCCGCAGGCAGAGCCGTAATGATGATGAACGGATCAATCCAGCTCTGGAAGTTCACCACAATCAGCAGGTAGACCAGCACGATCGAGAAGAAGAGTCCGCCAATCAACCCCACATACGAGGTGCGCATCGTCTGCACCTGTCCCTTCAGGGTCATGAAGGTGCCGCGTGGAAGGTCTTTCCTGTCCTTGTCCAAAATCTTCTCGATGTCGCGGCTCACCGCTCCCAGATCTCGTCCCTGCACATTGCCGTAGATATCCACGACGCGGCGAATGTTGTAGTGATTGATGACCGACATCTCGTGGCCACGCTTCACCGTCGCTAGATCGGCAAGAATCTCCGGCGTAGCCGTAGCACTAGGAGAGCCTGCCGTTGCTCGATTGATCGGAATGTTATTCAGGTCCTGGATCGACGACATCTTGTACTGCGGTGTCTGGGCCACGATGAAGTAGTTCACATGGTTTCTCCAGTTCAGGAAGAACATCGGAGTCACCTGAAAACTTCCACTCAGAGTATTCAGAACACTGGTCGCGACGTCGCGTTCCGTATAGCCGCCCTGCAGCGCCTTCGTGCGGTCCACAGAAAGTTCCAGCGTGGGATAGTTGAAGGGCTGCTGAATCCGCACGTCCGTCAGCCCGGGAACGGTACGCAGTTGGGCCAGAATCTTATCGGCCTGCTCCTTGCTCGCTTCGACGTCATTGCCTTCCAACTGAATATCGATCGGCGCAGGCAAACCGAAGTTCAGGATCTGGGTCGTGATGTCCGCCGGAAGCATATAGAAGGTGGCATTCGGGAACCTCCGGGGCAGCTCATCGCGAAGCGCTTGAACGTAACGGCGCGTCGGATGGTGGTGCTCCTTCAGGGTCACCAGAATGTCGCCGTCGCTCGCACCCACCGTACCGTTCGTCAGGTGCTGCGTATTCATCGGGCTGTACGGCAGGCCAATATTGTCCAGAATGTTATCGAGCTCGCCCGCTGGAATCTTGTGCCGGACCTCATCCTCCACCAGGTCGAACAGCCGGGCCGTCTCCTCGATACGAAGACCTGGCGTGCCACGAACATGCAGGATGAACTGACCACTGTCTGTATCTGGGAAAAAGTCCTCGCCAAGAAACGGAATCAGCAGAAACGCCGCAAGGCAGATCAGCAGAAAGGCAGGGACAAACGCCCTTCTCTTCGCGACCAGACGCGCCAGCACTCCGTGATATCCCTCGCGGAGTCGTTCAAAACCATGCTCAAACGTACGCTGGAAACGCGCGAACACGCCGTTTCCCGGCAGCTCGTGGCTATGCTCCCGCAGCAGAAACATCGCAAGTGTGGGTACCAGCGTACGGCTCAGGACATAGCTCGCCAGCATGGCGAACACGACGGCTTCAGCCAGCGGCACAAACAGGTACCGCGCGACTCCGCCCAGAAAGAACATCGGCAGAAAGACGATGCAGATGCAGAGCGTCGACACCAGTGCAGGCACAGAGATCTGCGCTGCACCCTCCAGGATCGCCTCACGCAGCGGAAACCCTTCCTCAAGAAACCGCTCGATGTTCTCAATGGTGACGGTCGCATCGTCCACCAGGATGCCGACCGCCAGCGCCAGGCCACCCAGCGTCATCGTGTTGATCGTCTCGCCCATCAGGCTCAGCACGATGACCGACGTAAGGATCGACAGCGGGATCGAGACCGCGATAATCAGCGTCGAGCGCCAGCTTCCCAAAAAAATCAGGATCATGATTGCCGTGAGCACGGCGGCGATCACAGCTTCTCGAATCA
>DASTSJ010000469.1:0-7878 GCA_035760765.1 Edaphobacter sp.
CGACGCGCTCGTGGGCTTCTTGCTCTGGAACGTGTTCTTCGTGCAGGCGATAAGCTACGTTGTCCTCGACCGAGAGGGAGTCGAAGAGCGCCGATTCCTGGAAGACCATACCGATTTTCGCCCTGAGCTTAAAGAGCTCCCGCTCTGGCATGGAACTCACCTCCTGGCCGAAGACGCTGATCCGGCCCGAGTCAGGTCGCAGGAGCCCGTTTGCCAGCTTCATCAGAACCGATTTTCCCCCGCCCGCGGGACCCAGAATGATGCGCGTCTCCCCATGCTCGACCGAGAACGATATGTCATCCAGCACGGTTTTGCGGTCGAACGCGATGGAGACGCCTTCGAACAGAACGACGGGGCCAGATTTCCCTGAGGGGGCCGCCTTAGGATTTGCGTCCACGAGCTGTTCGGCCATTACTGCTTCTCCTTACCTGCCGAAGATCCCGATCATGGCGCGGCTGACGAGAAAGTCCACGACGATGATGAAGACGGAGGAGATGACGACCGCCTGGGTGGTGGAACGTCCCACCCCCTGAGTTCCACCCTTCGTATTCATGCCGAAGTAGCAGCCGACCGTGGCAATGATGAAGGCAGAGAAGAGCGGCTTTGTGAGTCCCTGAACCACATCGGCGTACTCCAGCGCACGGTAGGAGGCGTGGAAGTAGGAGGAGGCATTCAGACCCAGAAGAGTCACGCTGACCAGGGCGCCGCCGGCGATCCCCACGGCATCGGCGACAATTGTCAGGAAAAAGAGCATAAAGATGGTGGCGTAAAGACGAGGCGTGACCAGCTTGCGAACAGGATCGGTTCCAAGGGCACGCATGGCATCAATCTGCTCGGTCACCTTCATGGAACCGAGCTCCGACGCCATTCCGGCGGCATTTCTGCCTGAAACCATCAGCCCGGTCAGCACTGGCCCCAACTCCTTGACCATGGAGAGGGCGACAAGGTTACCCGTCATGCTGATGGCGCCAAACGCCTTCAGCGAGGTAGCCGATTGCAGGGCCAGCACGCAGCCGGTAAAAAAGCCTGTCAGGACGATAATGGGCATCGAGCCGACACCAATGGAGTCCATCTGGGTATAGATATCGGCCCAGTAGCGTGGGCGGGAGAAGATCGCAGAGACGGCCTGCCAAGAGAGTATTGAGTACTCCTGGACGGCTCCGACCGTTTGTTTTGCAAAATCCTCTGGAGAGACGAAGGGCATGTCTTATCTGTGGCTCAGACTATCAGATGCGCGACCCTAAGGATGGGATTGCATGTGATACGAAGACTTGCAGATAAGGGATAGGAAGGAACACCTTCCAGGTGAGAAGATAGAAGGGATGGAGCGGGAGATGATTGCGGCAGTTCTCTACGGTAAGGAAGACCTGCGTCTGGAACGGGTGGAGACACCGCGTGCAGGAGACGGAGAGCTCGTTGTTCGCGTGGGCGCGGCCCTTACCTGCGGAACGGACCTGAAGGTCTACCGGCGGGGATACCACGCGATGATGTTGAAGCCGCCCATCCCCTTCGGCCACGAGGTAGCAGGTGTGGTCGAAGAGATTGGCCCCGGCGTTACGAACTTCCGTGTGGGCGATCGCGTCGTTGCCCTCAACTCCGCCCCCTGCGATCGATGTTTCTTCTGCCTGCGCGACCAGCAGAATCTTTGCGAAGATCTGCTCTTCAACAACGGAGCCTATGCCGAATACATCCGGGTGCCTGCCCGCATCGTCCAGAAGAATACGCTGCTCATTCCTGAGGGTGTTCCGTTCGAGTATGCTGCCCTGACCGAACCGCTGGCCTGCGTTGTGCGCGGACTCGAAGAAACTGCAGCGACTCCTGGCGACACGATGGTCGTCATTGGTGCCGGTCCGATCGGGCTCATGTTTATGCATGTGGCGCAACTCTCCGGGATGGAGGTGATTGCGGTAGTCAAGCGCGATGACCAGGTCGCGACTGCAAAGCTCTTTGGTGCGGCACACGTGGTCCAGACGACTGCTGTCGATGATGTCGTTGCTGCGACCCGTGGACTGACGGGGCAGGGCAGAGGCGCCGACTCCGTGATTGAGGCTGTGGCCACGCCAGACACCTGGGTTTGGGCCGTGGACATGGTGCGTAAGGGTGGCGTGGTTAATTTCTTCGGCGGCCCTCCCAGCGGAACCAGCGTACAGCTTGACACGAACCGCCTCCACTACGGCGATATCACCCTAAAGGCCAGCTTTCACCATACCCCGGCGACCTGCCGTACCGCCTTCAACCTGATCACCAGCGGACGCTTCCATTGTGCCGAGGCGATTACGGGCACCGTCAGTCTCGAAGAGGTGCCGGATCTGTTCTCTCGCATGTTGTCGCGCAATGGAGGATCGCGCGACATCAAGACAGCGGTCTTTCCTCAGGGAGTCCCCCGGTGAACGAGTTGAGCACAGCAGAGCATGCTCTGCTGGGTGCGCCCCACCAGTATTTGACACCCTTGACGCGCCCCAGTCTGGCCGAAGCTCGGGCCTGGTGTCACGAACTTACGCGCTCGCATTACGAAAACTTTCACGTGGCCAGCATGTTTGTACCGAAGCATGCACGCGAGCACTTTGACAGCATCTACGCATACTGTCGCGTGGCGGACGATCTGGGAGATGAGGTGGCTGACCGCGCAGTAGCGATGCGCCTTCTAGACGCCTGGGGCTCCATGCTGGATGAATGCTACGACGCTCCGGAGCGCTCAATGCATCCCGTGTTTGTAGCCCTGCGCGAGACGATCGTGGCTTGTAATCTCCCCCGTCAGCTCTTTCATGATCTGCTGACAGCGTTTCGTATGGACCAGGTGAAGACTGAGTATGAGACGTGGCAAGAGTTGCTTGAATACTCACACTACTCGGCAAACCCGGTCGGCAGGCTGGTCCTTTTGGTCTGCGGATACCGGGAAGAGTCAACGGCTCTGCTTTCGGACAAGATATGCACTGCGCTGCAGCTCGCAAACTTCTGGCAGGACGTCGTAGAGGACAAGGAGCGCGGCCGCCGCTATATCCCCGCGGAGTGGATGGACCGTTTCCAGATCGATGAAGGCCAGATCGCAGGCCGCGTCTTCACGCCGGAGTTCGGTGCGATGATTTGCGACCTGGTGACGCGAACCCGCGCGATGCTTGCTGAAGGTGGCCAGATCACCCGTCACGTCGATCGCGAACTCGCCGTGACGCTTAATCTGTTTCGTAAGGGTGGCGATGCCATCCTCGATGGGATCGTGGCGCAGGACTACGACGTGCTTCGTGGACGGCCCGTCGTTTCGAAGACGAAGAAGCTGAGCCTGCTGGGCGGTTCGCTCATCGAGAAATTTCGTTCGAGGATCTCCCGTTGACCATTGCAGAGGCGTACGCGGCCTGCCGGCAGATTGCGAAGCGCGAGGCCAAGAACTTCTACTACTCCTTCCGTGTGCTGCCGCAGCATAAGAGCGACGCTATGTGCGCGGTCTACGCCTTCATGCGCCGTGCGGACGATATTGCCGACGATGAGTCGATGCCGATTGAGCAGCGGCGCATCGTGATGGCCGAATGGGTCAAGCAGTGGCGGGAGTCTCGCGCTGGCGCGCCCACCGCGGACCCAGTTTTTCTGGCACTCAATGACGCTCAGAAGAGGTTTCGCATCCCCGACCAGTTACTGAAAGAGCTGGTGCAGGGAACGACGATGGACCTCGATCAGCAGCCACTCGATGAAGGCGAATTCCAGACCTACGCGACCTTTGAAGATCTCTACCGCTACTGCTATCTGGTCGCCTCTGTTGTTGGACTGGTCTGCATCCGCATCTTCGGTTACAGCGATCCTCGTGCCGAGAAACTTGCTGAGGAGACGGGTGTCGCCTTCCAGCTGACGAACATACTCCGCGATGTGAAGGAAGACGCCGAGCGCGGGCGCATCTACCTTCCGCTTGATATGCTGCAAACGCATGGTCTACCGGTCGAATCAGTGAAAGCACTCGCTGACGGGGCGCCGCTCACCCCGGAGGCTCGTGCGATGCTGGGCGCGCTGGCCGGGATTGCCGATCACTATTATGAATCAGCAGACAAGCTGCTGCCACTGATCCACGCGGACAGCAGGGCTGCACTGTGGGTCCTGGTAGAGATCTATCGTCGCCTGTTAGGTCGAATTCATGCGGCGAGCGGCGATGTCTTTTCGCATCGCATCAGCGTACCTACCGGCGAAAAGCTCTGGATCCTTGGTCTCGGAGCAGCGAAGTCGATTGCCAACCGAGGACGTCGATGAGTCCATCTTCGCGCAGCGACGTCCTTGTCGTCGGGGCGGGTCTCTCGGGCCTCTCTGCGGCTGTGGCATTGTCCCAGGCGGGAGCACGTGTCAGGTTGCTCGAGCGTCGTCCCTATATTGGTGGCAGGGCATACTCGTACGAGCACCCCGCTCTTGAGGAGACGATCGACTCCCAGCATGTTGTGCTGGGCTGCTGCACGAATCTGCTCGATCTGGCCGGACAGGCCGGCATGTCGGATGCGATCCGCTGGTACGACGAACTGATCTTTCTGGAGCCAAACGGCAACCGCAGCCTGCTGCGGCCAGGCAGCCTCCCGGCCCCGATGCATCAGACGGTCAGCTTTCTACGGGCCCCCATGCTCCGTCTGGCCGACAAGACGGCGATCGCCTCCGGCCTGCTGCGATTTCTGCGCGGATTCCCGCAGGATGACACGGAAAGCTTCGCCTCGTGGCTCAAGAGAACCGGGCAGACCGATCGCGCCATCCGTCACTTCTGGGAGCCAGTCGTCGTGGGCGCACTCAACGATACCTTCGACCGCTGCTCGGTCAAGTATGCTGGAAAGGTCTTCCACGAATCATTTCTGCGATCCGCAGAGGCTGGGCGCCTTGGTATTCCTGCAGCTCCGCTAAGCGAGTTCTTCGGTCCGATCGCGTCATTAGCCGCTCGTTCCGGTGTGGATCTCCGCCTGAAGGCAGGGCTCGAGTCTATGCAACAGACAGCTGATGGCCGCTGGAGTGTACGGTCCGCCGGCGAGGAGTACATTGCCGATGCCGTTGTGCTGGCAACCGACTTCAAGCAGACTCGCACACTTCTGAACACGTTACCGGCTTCCCAGGAAGAGCAGTCGAATCTTAATGCAGCGTTCGAGGCTTTGGTTCCCTCTCCCATCACCACGATCCATCTCTGGTACGACCGCGATGTTACCGGGCTCGACCATGCCGTACTACTCGACACGCGGATTCAGTGGCTCTTTACCAAGTCGCGCATTCGTCGTTGGGGACAGGAGCGGGGAAGCTATTGCGAGCTTGTGATCAGCGCTTCCTGGCCTGAGCTGCAGATGGGAAGGGAAGAGATTCTCGCTTCCGGGCTCGCCGAGTTTGAGCGCTTCTTCCCAGCTGCGAAGCAGGCGAAGCTGCTCAAGACAGGTGTGCTGAAGGAAGCCCGTGCGACGTTCTCTGTGACACCGGGTCTGGACCGGTATCGTCTCTCGCAGACCACTCCTTGGGCAGGCCTTTATCTCGCAGGGGACTGGACTCGGACAGAATGGCCCTCCACCATGGAAGGCGCCGTGCGCAGCGGAAGACTCGCTGCCGGTGCGGTCATGGGAGACCGCCGCAAGTTCATGGCGCCGGAGCTTCCCGCAGCCGGTCTGATGAAGTTCGTCTAGACTCAGTCCGCTAACGGCGCTAGCGGGATATCAGGACCACTCCGACACACACAAACAGGACCGCCAGCCATCGGCGCCGATCCACGTTCTCGTGCAGGAAGAGTTTGGCTGCAATCGCGTTGCCGATATACGTCAGCGACGCAATTGCAGGCGCGGCCAGGGAAAGGTCGACGATCGACAGAGCGTAGAGCATTCCGAAGAAGTTCAGTGCCATGCACAGCGCTCCGCCAAGGAATAACGGACTCGACAACACTGCACGGATGGCACCTGGAAGACCGCTCGTTGCGCGAATGTTATCCAGGTCGCCTAGCCGCCGCATCGCAGCCGCGATCAGTACTTCACCGAGTACGGCGAGGCCCGCGACGCCCCCGATAGCGCTCCAGGTACGGAATATGGTGGTGCTCTTCATCAGCGACCCGCTCCGGAGTCCATGACATCCAGTTCATGATGATCAGCTTCATGTTCAGTTCTGGAAGGACCTCCGGCGACAAATCCCACAGCACATACGATCAGGGCGATGCCAGTCCAGCGATAGATGGAGAGTTGCTCGTGCAGCCAGAAGCGGCTCAACAGGGCGACGACGACGTATCCAAAAGCGGTTGCGGGCATGACGAAGGTAAGGTCAGCCCAGCTGAGTGCCGTCATGTAGCTGGCGAAGAATCCGATGAGCAGCACAATCCCCGATATGACAAAGGGGTTGAAGAGCGCCTTCCAGAGCAGGTGTAGATGATGAAGATCAACTGCGCCGACCTGCGCCATGCCGCGGGACAGCAGGGTATCGCCGACGGAGGCCGTCAGCATGACGGCTACAAGAATCAGATACTGGGATGGCTTGAGAGCGTGCTTCATGCGAGAGATACCGCACGCATCTCCCTGGAGACGACACGCAGTCCTTAGATAAGAGTACCAAAATGAATGGGGCTACAGGCTGCGCCTAGGCGCAGCCCGTAGAAGCCAGCTTAGCGATTCTGAAAGATATCCTGAATGACCGAGGTCCGATAATCGAAGATCTTGTCGAGGGTTCGGCGCACGAACAGCGTGCGAGCGATGGTGCCCAGGGGGCCGAACGGTAGTTCGTAATCGACCTGATCCCGCATCTGCGTTCCGTCGGGTACGCTTGTGAACTCGTGCCGGTGGTGCCAGAGGCGGTATGGCCCTTTCAATTGAACATCGACAAAATGAGAGATCGGCTCGTATTCCTTGATGAGTGTCTTCCAATACATCGGAACACCGAAGAGCTTGATCCTGTAATCGATCAGCGTGCCCGGTTTCATCGCGATCGGTTGCGGTGTCACGATCTCAAAACCAAGAAAGGGCGGCGTAATACGTTCAAGGTTTGCGGCTTCGGAGAAGAAGGCAAAGACCTCTTGCTGGGGGCGTGGGATGAAGGTTGTTCGCTCAAGACGATATGGCATTCGATTCTCTCCCATGACCAGCGTAGATCACGCAGCAGAATTCAGACACATCGGGGTGATGGCATGAAAGTTTCTCACCGAAAGCTTCATGCCTCACCCAAAAACGTTACAAGACTGGCTTACCCTGATCAGGGTTTCGTTATCTTCAGATCGCTTACAGTTGCGTCCGTATTGTGCGCGAAACGAATTCCGTAGATACCGTCTGTCGACTTGAGTTTGCCCGGGGTAACCAGCTCTGACTTTTGGAGTGTCTTCACGACGGTTCCGTTGATGATGCAGGAGACCGTATCGCCCTTTACCTGCATGGCGATCTTCTGGGTGACCGGCTCGCCTGGTCCGGCTGCCTTGTGAACGGCCTCGTTAGCTTCACCGCGTCCGTTTAGCTGGAACGCCTCAGGCCCGAAGCCTCGAAGGATGAAGTTGCCGTTACCATACGCCGCACAGTAGAGATAGCTTTGCTTGTCCGTTCCCAGATCATTTCCTGCGATCACGATGCCATAGGGATGCGGATGCGTGTTCAGGCTCATATACTTCGGCTCGGTGAAGGTCGCCGATACGGTGTAATCACCCTTGGCGATGTTTTTCGGATTCCAGTAGGTGATAGCGGGCCCCGTCGTGACGTGAAGATCTTTGCCCTCCTGCGACAGCTTGGCGTCATTGACGGTCTCGCCTCTCTTGGCAGCGGAATCATCGACCTTGCCCTGCCAGCCCTTTGCGGTGATCCCTCCGCCGCTCACCTTGCGATTGCCTTCAGTGTTTTGCTGCGCGAAGACGGGACCCGTCAAGGTGCAGGCGAGCGATGCAAGCATCAGGGAATGAGATAGACGCATGGCGGAAACATCCTT